>JAUSIH010000099.1 GCA_030648205.1 Dehalococcoidia bacterium
TAGCTCATGCAGAGGCTACTTCAAAATCACGCCTGGAACTGACGTTAAGGGACAGACACTATGTCATTGTCCATACTGCGGCCATACGGGGGATCAAAGCCAATTCGCGACACAAGATCAGATAGAATACGCTAACTCTTATGCGGCTAATCAATTGACTAAGTCGTTTATTGCAGAATTGAAAAAGCATGAATTCAACTTCACATCCCCCGGACTTTTTGGTCTTGGGATTAGCCTAACGGTTACAGGACATCCGCACCCAATCAAACCATATGAAGAGAAAAAGCTAGAAACCGAAGTTGTATGTGAGCAATGTACATTAAGGTATGCAATCTACGGAGTTTTCGCGCTTTGCCCTGATTGCAGACGTCATAATTCCTTGCAAATTCTCAACAAGAATCTTGAGCTTGCCTGCAAGCAGATCGCCTTTGCGGACACAGAAGGGTGCACACCGGAGTTTAGTCAGCATTTGATTAGTGCCGCTCTTGCTACGGTGGTGTCGGCCTTCGATGGATTTGGGCGCGAAAGCTATAGAATCCTGAATGAGGGAGAACTCCGGCAATTTGGTACTCGACCCAAGGCCGTTTCCTTTCAAAATCTTACGAGTGCGCGGCAGAATCTTCTACGTCTGTTTGGCTACGATATTGCTGCCTGGGTGACGCCAGATGAATGGACTTTAGCAGTCAAATGCTTCCAGAAACGGCATCTACTGGCGCACAAAATGGGCGTCGTAGACGAGGCTTATATCAAATTGACAAACGACCACGCTGCAATACTAGGCCGGAAGATTGCAATTAGTTCTGACGAAATAGTGAGACTAGTGGAAGTCCTTAAGACTATGGGGCAGAAATTCGCAGATTTACTCAATAAGCCCAAGATGACCTAATGGTCTAGCCCTCATGCCACACCCCCGCGGACTCCCGCGGCCCGCCTGAGCGCGAGAGGCTACATCCTGAAGACGGGGTAGCGCGGGTAGTCGGGCAGGGGCGCGTTCATCGTCGCGGAGAGGCATTGGCCGATGACCTGACGGGTCTGCGCCGGGTCCAGGATGCCGTCGTCCCAGATATGCGCCGTGCTGAAGTAGGCGGAGGTCTCTTCCTCGAACTTCTTCTGCACCGGCTCGGTGATCGCGCGCTCCTCCTCCGGGGACAGCACCTTCTTGCGCCGCGCCGCCTGCTCCTGCTGCACCGTGAGCAGCACGGAGGCCGCCTGCCTGCCGCCCATGATGCCGATGCGGCTGTTGGGCCACATGAACAGAAAGCGCGGCGAGTACGCGCGTCCGCACATGGCGGAGTTGCCCGCGCCGAAGGAGTTGCCGATGATGACGGTGATCTTGGGCACGGACGCGGTGGCGACCGCCTGCACCATCTTGGCGCCGTCCTTGGCGATGCCTCCGTGCTCATACTCCTTGCCCACCATGAAGCCGGTGATGTTCTGCAGGAAGATGAGCGGGATGTGGCGCTGATTGCACAGCTCGATGAAGTGCGCGCCCTTCGTCGCCGAGTCCCCGAACAGCACGCCGTTGTTGGCGATGATGCCGACGGGGAAGCCCATCCACCGCGCGAAGCCCGTCACCAGCGTCAGCCCGTAGTTCGCCTTGAACTCGTCGAAGCGACTGCCGTCCACCAGCCGGGCGATGACCTGACGCGCGTCGTACGACCTGCGCACGTCCTTCGGGATGATGCCGTAGATGTCCTCCGCCGGGTACAGCGGCTCCTCGACGGGGTACGTCTCGATGGGGATGCGCTTCGGGCGGTTCAGGTTCTCCACCAGCGAGCGCAGGCGCATCAGGGCGTCATCGTCGTTCTCCGCAAGGTAGTCGGAGACGCCGGAGATGCGCGCGTGGACGTCGGCGCCGCCCAGCTCTTCGGGCGTGACCTCCTCGCCGGTCGCCGCCTTGACCAGCGGCGGGCCGCCCAGGAAGATGGTGCCCGTGCCCTTGACGATGATGTTCTGGTCGCACATCGCGGGCACGTACGCGCCGCCCGCGGTGCAGCTCCCCATGACTGCGGCGAGCTGCGGGATGCCGAGCGCGGACATTTGCGCCTGGTTGTAGAAAATGCGCCCGAAGTGGGTCCTGTCCGGGAAGATGTCCGCCTGCTGCGGCAGGAAGCCGCCGCCGGAGTCCACCAGATAGATGACGGGCAGGTGGTTATCCTGCGCTATCTCCTGCGCGCGCAGGTGTTTCTTGACGGTGATGGGGTGGTAGGTGCCGCCCTTGACCAGCGCGTCGTTCGCGACGATGACGCACTCGTGGCCTGAGACCAGTCCGATTCCGGTGAGGACGCCGCCGGACGGGACCTCGCCATCGTACATGCCGTACGCCGCGAGGGGGCTCAGCTCCAGGAAAGGCGTCTCGGGGTCAATCAGGCGCTCCACGCGCTCGGAGGGCAGGAGCTTCTTGCGCTGGCGGTGGAGGTCAATGGCCTTCTGTGGCCGCCTGGTGCGCGCCTCCTGCGTCCGCGTGTTGAGATCGCTCACCAGGTGCTCGTAGTGGGCCTTGTTCTCGCGGAACTCCGGGGAGTCGGTCCGTGCGAGGCTGCGGATGGGCTCCATCGTCACCTCTCGGGGCGCGCAGCAACGTTATTCCAGCCCCACATGCTACACGTTCTCCCCAAGCGGCGTCAATCTGTTTGCGCTAGGCTCGCCGCGCGGCGACGGCGGTGCTACAATACCGGCGCAGGCGGGGCGCATGCCCCGTTGACGTTGACGCAAGGAGGACGCGTATCGTGACTCATGTGGTCAAGCCGGGGAATATCATAGCGTACCTGGTTGGCAAGGCCAAAGCCTCCACCAAGGAGGCGTGGGTGCGCGACCTGGACAAGGTCTGGGACGCCATGACGGAGGTCACATTCAATCAGAAGGGCTTCCTCGCCATGAAGGCCCTGTGGAACCTGGACAACAGTCGGAACATTCTCGTGCTGGCGTTCTGGAACAGCCTGCCGGAGCGCCTGGCGTACGAGAAGGCCGCCGCGGGCGGCGTCCGCGCCAACATGGAGACGACGCTGGTGGGGCCGCCGCCGCGTCCCAAGTACGAGGTCGTCCGGGCCATGGGCGCGCCCCTGGAGGGCATCAAGGTGGGCCACGTGGCCGCCATCCTGAGCGCCAAGGCCCGCGCCGCCACGAGCGCCGAGTACGCCAAAGAACTTGATAAGGTGTGGTCGGGCGCCACGGACATTCTGACGAAGCGTCCGGGCAACATCGGCGCGCACGTGCTCTACAACATCGAGGGGACACGTGAGGTGCATTCCATCGGGTACTGGGCGAGTTTAGCGGATCGAATGGCCTATGAGAACTCTGTCTCGCGCCAGGTGCAGGGCCGGTTTGAGCAGACACTGGAGCCGCCCTATCCGCGGCCTCGGTACCTCATCGTCAAGACCACCTAACGCCGCCACAGGCAAAGCAAGAGGGGCGCTCCGCCTTGCGGCGCCCCCCTCTCTCGTTTTCGATTAAGGCCGCGTGCCCGGCTAGAAGGCGCTCTTGAGCGTCAGCTCCACCTTCTCGCCGATGATGACGCGCTTGCCGATGAAGGCGCCCGTGGCCTGGGTGCTGGCTCTCAGGTGGATGGTGCCGTTCGGGGCGTAGATATTCGCCACCACGGTGTTCTTCTCGCCTATCTGCACCGCAGTGGGGCTAACGTCATCGTCGTCATGGCGGCGGCCCTTGTCGTCCCCGCCTGCCACGTAGATCACGATGTCGGATGCCGTCACGGTCTGGTTGACGGCGGCGCCTTCCGCGCTCAGGGTGAGCGGGCTGGTCGGCGCGCCGGCGGCGAGGCCAGACAGGGTCTCGATGACGATGAACGGCGCCGTGACGTTGGTGTTATTCCAGCCCGCCGGATTGGGCGCGGGAGAGGTCGTCACGTTGACGACGGGCGGCGTAAGGTCAGGAAGTGGGACGTTAATGCCCATGACGAATGCGTCTGTGGACCCCGCAGGGGTCTGGCCCGGCAGAATACCAGAGGTGTAGCCTGCTACGTAGGCGATGGTCCCGCCGGCGGGCGCGGCCACGCCAATGGCGCCGTCCGCGCTCACCATGCCGAATTGGCTGGTCATGACCAGGAAGCCATCGGTGTCGTACTCGCGTATGAAACCATCCGCATCGCCCTGTCGGGTCTGGCCCGGCAGGATGCCCAGCGTGTAGCCGAGAACGTACACGCCGCCGACCGCATCAACCGTCACGGCCTGGGCGAAGTCGACGTCGGAGGACCCGAGCTGGCGGGTCCAGACCGCAGCGCCGGCGGGGTCGTACTTGCGCACGAAGGCGTCGAATTGGCCCGCGGAGGTCTGGCCGAAGAAGGTGCCCTCGGTGAAACCCACCACGAAGACGTTGCCTGTCCCGTCCACCGCCAGCCCCTGAGCAAGGTCAGACTGGTTGGTGCCGAACTGGGAAGTCCAGGTCACCGCCTGAGCCAGCACGGGGGACGCGATAAACAACAGCACGCCGGCGATGGCCGTTACCGTCGCAAGGATGATACCCAGCTTCCTGTTCGCGTGCATTGCCGCACCCCTTCCCACGCCACAGGTCCCGCCGGGCCAGTGCGCCAATATCCAGACAGATGGAGAAGAACTGAGGGTAAGAGAAAAGTACTAGTCGCCGTATAACACACGTGAATGGTCTTGGCAAGTGGCAAGCCGTTTGCGCCGCCGGGGCATCTGTGCTCCTTCCGAGGCGCGGAAGGACTCCCGCCGCGCGATACTGGCCGGGCGGAGGAGGCCCCGCGGGACAGCAGGCGCCGGGAACTATCCGAGTATCGAGACCTGAGAAAAGTTGGCGACCCGGATGGGATTCGAACCCACGATCTCCTCCGTGACAGGGAGGTATGTTAGGCCGCTACACCACCGGGCCGCGCGCACAACAAGAGGCGGGACGAACGTCCTGCCCCTTGTGCATTCTAGCTCTGCGCATGGTGGAATGTCAAGGAAAGGAGCGTATCATTGGATAGAGGCGCTGACAAGCGACAGGAGATCGGTTGCCGCTGTGTCCGCGGAAAAGCGTCAGGCTTGCGGGTGGCGCGGTGCGGCGTTGCCAGAGGGACGTGGGTGCGTTACTGCTTTTTCCTGGTTGCTTTCGTGGTCGTTTTGTCTGGTGGCGTTCGTCCGGCGCCGCGCCGCGCGGGCGCGCTCGCCTTCTCTTTGCCCTGACGCGTTTTGCCCACCGGGGCGGCCTTCGCCGCTGGGCGCGGGGCTTTGCCCGTGCCTGCTGGCGGCGCGCCTGCCTTGCCTCGTCCGGATCGTGCCTTCGGGGCGGCCTTGGGCGCGGCACGGGGGGCCTTGTCTTTGCCCGCTCCCGGAGCGCCTGCTTTGCCCGTGCCTCGCCCTGATTGTGCCTTTGCGGCGGCCTTCGCCGCTGGGCGCGGGGCCTTGCCCGTGCCTGCTGGCGGAGCGCCTGTCTTGCCCTTGTCTCGCCCGGCCTGACCCTTGGGAGCGGCCTTCGCCGTCGCGCGGGGCCGTCCGCTCTTCGCGGCGCGGCCCCTGCCCTCCGGTTTGTCCGGGCGGGAGGTGGTTTCCTCCTCCTGGTCCGGCTCAGGTTCTTCGTCGGCCTCGACGGCGCTGTCCCGGGCATGGCCGCCCTTGCCGCCCGGCGTGTCGTCGCCGTTGCCGCCGCGTGGATTGAGGTACGCCACGGAGGCCACCTGGTCGCCCGGCTCCAGCTTCATGACGGTCACGCCCTGGGCGTTGCGACCCGTGATGCGGATCTCGTCGAGCGTCGTCCGGATGACGATGCCCTTTTCGGAGATGAGCATGATGTCATGCTCGCGCTCCACTACGAGGCTGGCGGCGACCTTGCCGGTCTTGTCCGTGACCTTGAAGGTCAGGATGCCTTTGCCGCCGCGGTGCTGCGTCTTGTAGCGGTTCAGGTCCGTCAGCTTGCCGAACCCCTTGTAGGAGAGAGTCAGCAGGTAGGAGTCCGGCTGGATGATGTCCATGGACATGACGGTGTCGTTCGGGTCCAGGCGGATGCCCCGGACGCCGCCAGCTGTTCGGCTGCGCGAGCGCACGTCATTCGTGGAGAAGCGGATGGACTGGCCGCGCTCCGTCGTGATGATGACCTCGTCGGCGGGCCTGCCCAGCTTCACCGAGACGAGTTCGTCGCCCTTTTCCAGGTTCATGGCGATGAGACCGCTGCCCCGAATGTTGTGGAAGCGGGACAGCGACGACCTCTTGATCTCGCCCTTGCGCGTGCAGAAGATGATGGAGCGGCCGATGGTTGATGTCTCCACCTCTTCCACTTCGGCCTCCGCCTCCGCGACGGCGCCCGCCGTCGCGGGGAGCGCAGGCGCGGGGAGCACGGGCGCCGCGCCCTCGGTCAGCGGCGCTTCCGCTGACGTCACTTCGGTCGTTGCCGTCTCGCCCGCGGGACCCTTCATCTCGTCCGGCGGCACGGCGATGATGGCCGTCACGCGCTCGTTCTCTTCCAGCTTGATGAAGTTGACCAGCGGCAGGCCCTTGGCCGTGCGCGACTGCTCGTGCGGCAGGTCAAAGCACTTCAGTTTGAAGACGCGTCCCCTGTTGGTGAAGAACAGTACGATGTCATGCGTATCCGCCACCTCCAGGTGCTGGATGACGTCCTGCTCCCGCGCCACGGTCCCGATGATGCCCCGGCCGCCCCGGTGCTGCAGGCGGAACGTGGTCACGGGCAGACGCTTGATGTAGCCGCGGTTGCTCAGGGTGATGACCACGTCCTGGTGCGGGATGAGGTCTTCAAAGCGGAACTCTTTGACCTCGTCCTCGGTGATCTCGGTGCGGCGCTCGTCGCCATACTCCTTCTTGAGCTCCACCACCTCTGCCCGTGCCTCTGCCAGGATTTTCCTGGGGTCGGCCAGCAGCGTTTCAAGGGCGGCGATGGTCTTGACAAGCTCGGCGTGCTCGTCCTGGATCTTCTTCCGCTCCAGGGCCGCAAGCCTGCGGAGCTGCATGTCCAGGATGGCCTGCGCCTGCACCTGGTCCAGGCCGAACCGCTGGATGAGGTTGGCGCGGGCGGTCTCGACGTCCGGCGACTCGCGGATGGTCTTGATGACCGCGTCAAGCTGGTCGAGGGCCAGCAGCAGTCCTAGCAGGATGTGGTCGCGCTCACGGGCCTTGCGCAGTTCGAACTCGGACCGGCGGCGTACAACGACCTGCCGGAACTCGATGTAGTGGTGCAGGAGCTGGCGCAGGTTAAGGACGCGGGGCGCACCGTCCACCAGCGCGAGCATGTTGATGAAGAAGGTGGACTGCATGGCTGTATGCTTGTACAGGTTGTTCAGCACCTGCTCCGGCTGCGCCTCCCGCTTCAGCTCCACCACGACGCGCATGCCCTCGCGGTCGGACTCGTCCCGCACCTCGCTGATGCCATCAACCTTCTTGTCCTTGACCAGCTCGGCGATCTTCTCCACAAGGGACGCTTTGTTGATCTGGTACGGGATTTCGGTGATGATGATGGACTTGCGGTTCCGCTGCTCCTCCACGATATCGGCGCGGGCGCGGACGAGGACGCGGCCATGACCGGTGGCGTAGGCGTTCTGGATGCCGGAGCGGCCCATGATGATGGCGCCCGTGGGGAAGTCCGGCCCTTTGATGAACTGGACCAGTTCGTCCACCGGCGCGTCCGGGTTGTCAATCAGGTGGAGGATGCCGTCGCAGACCTCGCTCAGGTTGTGCGGCGGGATGCTGGTGGCCATGCCGACGGCTATGCCCGCGGCGCCGTTCACCAGCAGGTTCGGCAGGCGGGCGGGCAGGACAAGCGGCTCCTCCAGCGAATCGTCGAAGTTGGTGGAGAAGTTGACCGTCTCCTTTTCGATGTCAACGAGCATCTCATCGGCGATGCGCCCCATCCGGGCCTCGGTGTAACGCATGGCCGCCGGCGGGTCGTTGTCAATGCTGCCAAAGTTGCCCTGGCCGTCCACCAGCGGGTAGCGCATGGTGAAGTCCTGGGCCAGGCGGACCAGAGCGTCGTAAACCGGGGCGTCGCCGTGGGGATGGTACTTGCCGAGCACCTCGCCCACGATACGCGCGCATTTCTTGTAAGTGGAGTTGGGGCGCAGCCCCAGCTCGTGCATGGCGAAGAGGATGCGGCGCTGGACGGGCTTGAGGCCGTCGCGGACATCGGGCAGGGCCCGCGACACGATGACGCTCATGGCGTAGTCCAGGTAGGCGCTGCGCATCTCCTCTTCAATGCGCACGGGCCGTATGTTTGAGGGTGCGGTGGTCATGACGCCTCCTCCTGCGCCGATCAAAAACACATGGTCAAGCGATTATTGCAGCCTATTGTACCGGATAGCGACGGTTTTCACAAGTGTTTTGAACGCCGTCCGAAGAACGCCTTGGGACGGGTGTGTCAGGCTGCCTGGCTATTCCGGAGAGGCGGTGTCTTCAGGAGGGAGCAGCGCGTCCACCTGCGGGAGCGGCAACTGGATGCCGAGCTTTCGCGCCAGCAGCATGGCGCCCTGCACGCCCTGGTCACGGTAGTTGTTGTTGAACAGGGCGTACGTCGCGCTGGAGCGCTCGGCCAGGGCGCGCACCACGGGCGCCAGCTCGTCCATGTCATCCGGCGAGTACCAGTAGTTGAAGCGCTCCCAGGACGCCTCCTTTGACCCGCTCCACGTCTCCTTGTTGCGCCCGTGGAACCGGATGTACGCCACGTCCGTGGTCACCTCCGGCACGAGCGGGACCGACTCACCCTTGACCTGCGGCTCGTCGGCCACGACGTGCGTCAGCGCGTGCTGGCGCAGGAAGGCGAGGGTGGCTTCTTTCTCGGAGGGTGAGAACCAGGCGTCGTTGCGGAACTCCACGGCCAGCCGGTAGTCCGGCAGGTGGGCTTTGCACAGCAGGATGTGCTCGCGGCTCCTCTCCCCAGGAGTCACCCAGTTGGGGAACTGGAACAGCACAAGGCCCAGCTTGCCCGTATCGTGCAGGGGCCGGAGCGCGGCGCTGAACCGCCGCCAGAGCTCGTCAGCGACGTCGCGGGGAAGGTCGCGGTAGTAGATGCGCGCCTTGTCGGTGGGCGGCATGTGTGTCAACAGGTCGCGCGGTAGCGCGGCGTGCTCCAGCCAGTGGCCGGTGAACGCGCGGAACGCCTTGACGTGAAAGAGGAATTCCGGTGGCGTCCTCTCGACCCAGAGCTGCGCGGCGCCGACGGACGGCAGGGCGTAGTACGACGAGTCCGCCTCCACGTGCGGGAAGACGCCGGCGTACCAGCGCAGACGCGCCTCCGCCGACATCTTCGTTTGCGGGTAGAAGCGGCCCGATTCGATGAGCGTCCTGTCCGTCCAGGAGCAGAGGCCGATGAGGATACGTCCCATGCAAACTTCCTAATAGCGCTGCATGATGCAGGGGCGGTCTCATCATACAATCGCGCGCCAGACCTGTCCCGCCGGCGACGGACCGGGACCCGCACCGGATAGCGTCGGGGAAGCCTGGCTCGTAACGGCCCTTCTACCACTTGACGGAACACAATCGTCTTGTGCTATTATGACACGGATCTAGACGGTTGTAGAACGGTGTTTGTTCTAAGCGCGGCTGTTTGGTCAGACGCGCAGTGGGAGGGTTCAAAATGCGCACGTACTCTGTGTTTCCACGGGTCAAAGGCCACTCCAGAGTCCTAGGCATAGCACTGTGCACGAGCCTGATGCTCGCGGCGTGTGCTCCGGCGCAAGCGCCTGCTCCTCCTGCCCCCGCCGCATCGGCAGCGCCGAGCCTGCCGACGGTCCAGCCTTCGCCCACGGTCGAGCAGCCACGCTACGGTGGACTCCTGACTATCACAACCGTCGCCAATCCGGCGACCCTGGATGCGCAGCAAGAGCCATCGGCCAACACGAGTCTGGTAGTGGCGCCAGCTTATAATAATCTCTTGTATTACGATTCCACGACTGGATCGAAGATCGTGCCTGAGTTGGCGGAGCAGTGGAGTATGTCCAGCGATGGGCTGAGCTACACTTTCAAGCTGCGTAAAGGCATCAAGTTTCATGACGGCACACCCCTGACCGCTGACGATGTCGTTTTCAACTTGAATCGTATGAAGAGTCCACCGACGGGCACGTCCAGCACCGTGACGTTCTTGATGACCAGCGTGGACCGGATTGAGAGCGTGAGCGACGACTCTGTGCGGCTGGTCATGAAGGAGCCGTTCCCGCCGCTGCCATCCACACTTGTTACGGACTTCATGCCCATGTATTCCAAGGCCCAGGTCGAGAAAAGCGGCAACATGAAGACTACAGTCATGGGGACTGGACCGTTCAAGCTTAAGTCCTACACACCGGGCGTCAGCCTGGAGTACGTGAAAAACCCTGATTATTGGCTGAAGGGCAAGCCATACCTTGACGGCGTAACATTTCTGGTCATATCTGACAACGCAACTCGCCTGGCGGCGCTGAGGACGGGGCAAGCTAAGCTCAGTGGACGGGTCTTCGCCGCTCTCAACCCGTCGCAAGTTGCCACGCTTAAGAAGGACATACCTAACGCGCGTTTCCTGCCGTCGGTGTCCATTCCGGGGCCCTGGTTTTTCATGAACTTGCGAAAACCGCCTTTTCAGGATGCGCGAGTTCGCCAGGCCATTAACCTCGCCGTGGACAGACAGGCTGCCATCAAAATCATCGCGGAAGGAGAGGGCCGCCCCGGCAACTTTTTCCCCTTCGACGGATGGGGCATACCATCTGGTGAGCTTCAAAACATGCCTGGCTATCGTCAGCCTAAGGACGAGGACACTGCTAGAGCCCGCAAGCTTCTCGCCGACGCTGGATATCCGAATGGCTTCAAGGTGCGAATACTCTCTCGCACTAACCAGTTGACGAAGAATGCGGCTACCTTCATGACGGACCAGCTATCCCGGATTGGTATCGACGCTACGGTGGACGTGCTGGAGGACGCGCTGTTTTGGGATAACGGAGGAAAAGCTCAGCATGAGGCGATGGTCTACACGCCAAATACGATCATCGCCGACCCTTTTGTCATGGGGCGGTTCTTCGCGCCCAAAGGGAACCTGAATTTCTCGGGGAATGACAGCGACCAGAAGCTTAACGACCTTTGGAACAAACAACTTAAGACCTTGGACGAATCCGCACGCAAGGCCGTCATCGCTGATCTGGAACGCTACGTGTTGACGGAGTTGGTGCCTGCGGTGCCTCTGGTCTGGCCATCCACTTTCATAGCCGTGGCGCCTGAGGTGCGCGGATTCGTCCGCGGGGTAAACGACTTTTCGAACAATCGCCACCAGGAAACCTACTTGGCCCAATAAACCGTTCCGCGATCTGGCGCGCTCTCGCTCTGATCAATATGTGCGCGGAGCGCGCCGGTGTCTGCCAGAGCTGACACATCGCTAGTGGGTCCGCATCTGTTCAACGTTGTCTCCAGAAAGGTGCCTTCATGCCTACTCCCTTGACCTCCCGGGCATTGAACATACAGGGTGATCTTGAGGATGCAATCGGGTACTGCTATGAGGCAGGCTGGACGGACGGCCTGCCGATCATCCCTCCCACGGAGGACAGGGTCGCACGGATGGTGGCTGGAACAGCGCGCCGACCCGACGAGATAATTGCCAGCGTGGAGCCAGCGCCCGGCGCGGCGACAGTTGAAAAGATTGCGATCAACGCAGTGATGGCCGGTTGCGGGCCGGAGCACCTTCCCGTCCTGATCGCCGCGGTGGCAGCCATGGCGGAGCCGGATTTCAATTTGGGGGGCATTCAGACAACGACTAACCCGGCGGGCGTGGCCCTCATTCTCAATGGCCCGGTCCGTACGGCGCTGAACGTTAATTGTGGCAGAAACTGCATGGGGCCTGGCAGGCGTTCGAACGCGGTGCTGGGGCGCGCAGTGCGGTTGGTCATGACCAATATTGGCGGCGGACGGCCTCCGACGATAGATATGGCAAGCCACGGTTTCCCGGGCAAGTACACTTTCTGTTTCGGCGAGAACGAGGAGGAAAGCCCCTGGGAACCTTTTCACGTGGAAAGGGGCTTCAGTGACACGGACAGCACCGTGACCGTCTTGGGCGCGACAGGAACAACCAACTGTGGGATAGCCAACTTCCTGACACTGGAGAACAAGCTGCTCATCATTGCGGAGGCGCTGAGCTTCCCCGCCACGAATGATATGAAGATCGGCAAAGGCAACCCGACCATCGTGGTCCCCACTTATCTCGCTCAAATGGCGAAGTCGGCCGGCATGAGCAAGGCCGAGGTCAAGGCGTTTCTTTACCAACATGCTGGAAGACGCCCGTCTCAGATACCTGAAACCATCCGCCTTGAGCAAAGCACTATGATTGATGGAGTGATTAAGCCCTGCCTGATTCCTGACGATATCATCTTGCTGGTCGCGGGAGGCAGTGAGCCTAACCACGTGGCATACATACCTACGTTCGGAGATTCCCGATCCATCACCAAACGCATAGACATGTAGTTGCTCCTGGCGCGGAAGGCAAACCTTACCGTTTGGGACAAGGCTGTCACACATACAAGAAAGGACTCAACGCATGCCGTACGTCCAGCTTAGCGATGGCGCCAGGCTCTTCTACCAGGAGTGCGATTTCACTGACCCCTGGCGGGTCACTCCCGCTGTCGTTCTTCATCACGGCAACGCCAAGAACCTGCGCATGTGGTACAGATGGATTCCCGTACTGGCGCGGACGTACCGCGTCTTCGCGTTTGACGCGCGCGGGTTCGGGCAGTCGAGCGTGCCCGCGGACGGCAGCAGACTTACCCTGGAGCACTACTGCCAGGACCTGTTGGAGTTCCTGGACGCGTTGAAGCTGGATAAAGTGCACCTGATCGGCGAGTCAGTGGGCGGGACCATATCTCTGGATTTCGCGCTCCGGCACGGCGGACGCCTGTTGAGCGTCAGCGCCTGCGGTCCTCCCTACCGCTTCGACGACACCTATTATTCAAACGGCGCCGCGCTCATCCGACGGGAGGGAATACGCGCGTGGGTTTCAGAGAATATGGCGGGCCGACTGGACCCGGAATTCGCCAAGCCGGATTTCATCTCCTGGTATGCGGAGCAGATGATGGCCGCGCCGCCACTGGTGGTGGCCAGCATCCTTGAGAACGCCGCCGGGCTTGACCTGAGCGCACGGTTCGCACAGATTCGGGTGCCGACGCTCCTTATGAGCGCCGGGAAATTCGCCAATCGTAGCTCTGATATTTACGAGCGTCTGCGAGACCTCATTCCGGGTGCGACGCTGGAGGTGTTTCCGGATGTCCGCGGATTTGTCCAGCACACGATTCCGGAAAGGTGCGCGGAGCGCTTTCTGGCGTTCGCCGCGCGTGTAGCAGCAACGTAGGGACGAGTGGACATTCTCCCGTAGTCACCCTGCGCCGCACGAGCGACGTAGGGTGAGCGCGATGTGTGGCGGTCTACCGCCCAACGTCTGCTTATTGCCAGGACGCGTTGCAACCGGACGTTCTCGCTACAGTTGACAGGCGCCGCCGTTCTGCGCTACACTGTCCGTTGCTCTGCCGGAGCAGGGCTGTGGGCCCCTTGGACTGATCCATTCGGGAGCCTCACCGGACGGTGCACGGCTCCCGTTTCATTGTCAGATGGTGTACGAACGGCCATACGCGCCCGTCCAGGAGACGATGCATGGGTGTGCTCGAGCAAGCTGATCCCGCGGTGGCTGAAGCCATCCGCCAGGAAGAAGAGCGGCAGCGCCGGAACATTGTCCTCATAGCGTCGGAGAACTACGCCAGCCGCGCCGTGCTGGAAGCGACCGGCTCGGTGATGACCAACAAGTACGCCGAGGGCTATCCCGGACGGCGCTACTACGGGGGCTGCCAGTATGTGGACGTGGTGGAGCAGCTCGCCATTGACCGCGTGCTTCAGATTTACGGCGCCGAGCACGCCAACGTCCAGCCCCACAGCGGCGCTCAGGCCAACATGGCCGTGTACTTCTCCTTCCTCCAGCCGGGAGACACCGTGCTGGGGATGAGCCTGGCCCACGGCGGCCACCTGACCCACGGCAGCCCCGTCAACTTCTCCGGCCAGATGTACAAGTTCGTGGGCTACGGGGTCAACAAGGAGACCGAGCTTATAGACTACGACGAGGTGGAGCGCCTGGCGAAGGAGCATCGCCCCAAGCTGATTGTGGCGGGCGCCAGCGCCTATCCCCGGGCCATTGATTTCGACAGGCTTCGGCGCGTCGCGGACATGGTGGGAGCAAAGCTGATGGTGGATATCGCCCACTACGCGGGCCTCATCGCCGCGGGGGTGTACCCCACCTGCATCCCGCAGTCGGACTACGTCACGTCCACCACCCACAAGACGTTGCGCGGCCCCCGTGGCGGCTTTGTGTTGTGCAAGAAGGCCTACGGGCCGGGCATTGACAAGGCCGTCTTCCCCGGCGTGCAGGGCGGGCCGCTCATGCACGTCATCGCCGCCAAGGCGGTCTGCTTCGGCGAGGCGCTGAAGCCGGAATTCAAGGCGTACCAGACGCAGGTCGTCGCCAACGCGCGGGCGCTGGCGGCCGATCTGAGGCGCCTGGGACTGCGCGTCGTGTCCGGCGGAACGGACAGCCACATGGTCCTCGTGGACCTGGGCAGCACGGGCGTCACGGGCAAGGTGGCGGAGGAAGCGCTGGACGCCTGCCGGATTACCGTCAACAAGAACGCCATACCCTTTGATCCGCGTCCGCCGCGGGTGGCGTCCGGCGTACGCCTTGGGACGCCCTCGGTGACCAGCCGCGGGATGAAGGAGCCGGAGATGCAGCAGATAGCCCGGCTCATCGGAAGGGTCCTACAGAGTCCGGAAGACGAGGCGGTGCGGCGCGCCGTCCGGGAAGAGGCGGAGAGCATCACCCGCCGCTTCCCCGTGCCGGGCCTGGAGCCTGCCCTTCAGCAGGCGCGGTAGCTTGCCCTGAGACGGGATGCTATAATAATTCCCTCATGACAATGGACATAAAAAGCGTTAGGACGGTTGGAGACCACGGAGGATATACAGTGCAGGATTACGAGCTGGTAATGATCCTCAATCCCGGTGTGCCTGATGAGCAGGTGCCCGAGGCGGTGGAGAAGGTGACCAAGCTGGTCACGGACAAGGGCGGCACGGTCACGGAGGTCAAGCAGTGGGGACGCCGCAGGCTGGCGTACCCCATCAATCACCTCAAAGAGGGCCTCTACGTTCAGGCCAACCTGAAGATGGAGCCCAAAGTGGCGACCCAACTCCAGGGCCACCTCCGTGTCAATGAAGAGGTCATGCGGCATCTGCTGGTCCGGGTGGAGCAGTAGGCCGGGCGACGCTTCCCGCGTGAGGCGGACGTGCGGACGGTAAAGGAGTCGCTCTCATGGCAGGATTGAACAAGGTCATGGTCATCGGCAACGTGGGCACGGACCCGGAGATGCGGTACACTCCGAACGGCAAGCCCGTGACGACCTTTCGCCTGGCGGCCAGCCGCACGTACACGACCGCGGCCGGAGAGCGCAAGCAGGAAACGGAGTGGTTCACGATCGTCACGTGGAACCAGCTCGCCGAACAGTGCAATCAGTTCCTGGCGAAGGGGCGGAGGGCGTATGTGGAAGGGCGGCTTCAGAGCCGGACATTTGAAGGCTCCGACGGCCAGCCCCGCTTCCGGATCGAGATAGTCGCTAACCAGGTGCTTTTCCTGGACCGCCCGCAGGCCGCCCCGACGGGTGCGGGTGAAGAAGCCGTCGAGGGTGAACATCCGGAAGGTCAGACCGTGGAGCCGGACGACCTGCCCTTTTAGTGCAATATTGTCTCTGGCGCATCAAAGGAGATAGCCTTGAACACATCGTCAACTCAACCTGAATCCCCGGCGCCCCAGCAGACTCCGGCGGCGCAGCAGCAACCGGCGGCGACGCCCGGTCCCGCGCCCGCCCCGGGCGTAGGCGCCCCCCCCAGGCCAGGTGGCTTTGGGCCGCGTCCCGCGGGAAGCCGGCCGCCTTACGGTCGAAGGCCCGCCCCCGGCGGCGAGCGACGTCCGGGGGGCGGCGGCGGGCGGCGCTTCTTCGCCCGCAGGAAGGTCTGCGCCTTTTGCGTGGACCACATCAAAGCTATCGATTATAAGGACGCGGGCAAGCTGCGCCGGTTCATCTCGGACCGGGGGAAGATTGAGCCGCGCCGGAAAACAGGCAATTGCGCCAAGCACCAGCGCCTTCTCGCCGTCGCCCTCAAGAGGGCAAGGCATCTGGCCCTTTTGCCTTACACGCCGGAACATATCCACAGTATGAGCGGAGCGGGCACGGCCTAGAGTCGCCCCTGCCAGGCTCCGTCTAGCAAGGCGTACAGACTCGATATGAGCACTAAGAAGCCCGGAAAGGCCAGCCCGTCCCCCCAGCCGCCTGTCAGCCGCGGGCAGGCGGGCCGCTGGCGTAAGCAGCAGAAGCTGCAGCGCACCACCGTCATCGCCGGTGTGGTGGCCATCCTGCTTATTTTGGCTATCCCCGTCTACGGCTATTTGGAGACGGTGGTCTTCCCGTTCAACGAGACGATCGTCAAGGTGAACGACAAGGTGTTCACTATGAACGATTACGTGCGCACGCTTCGCCTTTTCAAGACCGGCTCGGATATCAGCGGCCAGCAGCTCAACCTGGGCATCGTTCCGTTTGAGGTACTGCAAATCCTGGAAGACAACGAGATTCTCCGGCAGGCAGCCCCGCGCGTGGGCTTGCAGGTCACCGATCAGGAGATAGACCAGGAGCTACGCAAGCGGGTGCTGCCCCAGGACGCCAAGGCCCAGCCCTCCCCGGTGGAGCTTGAACGGGAGTTCAAGGAGGGCTACGCCCAGCGCCTGAGCCTGCTGAAGCTGTCTGACGCCGAGTACCGGGACGTCGTCCGGGCGGACCTGCTCCGCGAGAAGGTCAGGGACATGCTGGGCGTGCAATTGCCCACGGTGACGCGTCAAGCTCGCTTGGATATGGTTCTTACCTCCAATGAGAGGCTCAGCCAGGTCCAGACCGAGTTGCAAAAAGGAACGGACTTCAAGCTCATCTCCAAGCAGCTCTCCACCGACCCAGACCTTCAGGACAGCGAAGGCGACTACGGGTGGACGCCTGTCGGTGTCACTCCCGAGATGGACGATGACGTTTTTGGACTGCAGCCGGGCAACATCAGCGCGCCCATAGAGGCCAAGGACGGCTTCTACATCCTCAAGACTGTAGAGCGCACCGGCGACCGCGTCCATATCCTGGCCATGAAAGTGGCGGACAAGGACAAGGCGCAGGATGCTCTGTCCAAGTACCGGCAGGCCAGCGAAGACTTCGCCGTGGCTTTTAATGAGTTCAATGCCGACCCTGACCTGAAGGCCAAGAACGGCGACCTGGGATTCGTCGAGAAGGGCTATCAGGGCGGTCTCTTTGACGAGGCGCTCTTCGGCCTGCCCATCGGTAAAATAAGCGATCCCATGGGCGCGGCGCAGGGCATCTATTTTATTCGGGTCGTGGAGCGGGCCGAGGCGCGGCGGATAGACGACAAGCGCCGAGACGTACTGAAGACCAAGGCGCTGGAAAAGTGGCTCCAAGATGAGCGCAAGAACAACAAGGTGGAGCGCTTCTTCAACGACCGTCGGTACTCCTGGGCCGTTGACCAGATCACCAAGGAGTTGCGGAGCAGTCCACCACCCCAGCCCCGCCAGGGGCAAGGGTCTCAGTGAGCAAGAAGGATGAGCTTGGTGTCGGCCTGCTTGGGCTGGGTGTTGTCGGCGGCGGCGTAGCCGAAGTCCTCAGCCAGAAGGCCGATCTTTTCGCCCGCCAGGCTGGCTGCGTTCCTCTCCTGCGCCACGTCCTGGTGCGCGACCCCGCCAAGCGGCGCTCCGCGGAAGTCCCCGCCTCCCTACTCACCACCGACCCCCGCGCCATTTTGGACGACCCGGACGTGCGCCTTGTCATTGAGGTCATGGGCGGCGAGAACCCCGCCGTTGACTACATCCGCGAGGCGCTGCAAAAGGGCAAGGCCGTGGTCACCGCCAACAAGGAGGTCATGGCCAAGCATGGGCCGGAGCTTCTCGCACTGGCGGACAAGCGCGGCGTGGACCTGCTGTTTGAGGCGAGCGTCGGCGGCGGCATCCCGCTCATCGCTCCCTTCCAACGCGACCTCATCGCCAACCGCGTCACGGCTGTCCACGCCATCATCAACGGCACGACCAATTACATCCTGACGCGGATGGCCGTCGAGGGCCTGGAGTTCGGCGCGGCCCTGCGCCAGGCCCAGGACCTGGGCTACGCGGAGCCGGACCCGGACAACGACATCAGCGGCCGCGACGCGGCCTACAAGATCGCCATCCTCGCCTCCCTTGCCTTCCGCGCCGTGGTCCACGCCTCGGATGTTCACTACGAGGGCATAGGCCGCCTGGCGCCCCGCGACTTCCGCTACGCGCGGGAGCTGGGCTACACCATCAAGCTGCTTGCCATCGCCAAGGAGGAGGACGGCGTGGTCCATGCGCGGGTCCATCCCGCCTTCGTGCCCGACCACTGGCTTCTGGCCAAGGTGGACGGCGTCTTCAACGCTGTGCAGGTGGACGGCGACCTGGTAGGCCGGTTGCTGTTCTACGGCCAGGGCGCAGGCGCAAGGCCAACCACCAGCGCCATTCTGGCCAACGTGATGGAGGCGGCGCGCAACATCACGGAGGGCAGGCGGAACGCCCGCCTGCGGCTGGACGCGCGGAAGAGCATCAAGCCCTTTGACGCCATTGAAACCGGATACTACTTGCGGATATGGGTTCCGGACCGGCCGGGCATTCTGGCCCAAATAGCGCGGGTGCTGGGCGACAGGCAGATCAGCATCGCCTCCGTCATTCAGAAGGAGGCCGACCCGTCCAACCAGTCGGCGGAGCTGGTCATCATGACCCACACGGCGCGGGAGGCCGACATGCAGGGCGCCCTGTGCGAGCTGGAGCGGCACTCAGCGGTGACTCAGGTCGGTAATTTCGTACGGGTTGAGGCCTAGGCGCACGCGCGCCGCCCGCCGGCTGGCGGGCGCCTCGCCCTGATGGGACAATGCGTTGTATGGGTACCGGCGTTCTGACGCGCTATAAGGACT
The DNA here is from genome assembly GCA_030648205.1 of Dehalococcoidia bacterium. Taxonomy (NCBI): domain Bacteria; kingdom Bacillati; phylum Chloroflexota; class Dehalococcoidia; species Dehalococcoidia bacterium. The sequence continues at coordinate 18,960 of JAUSIH010000099.1, forward strand.
ACCTGCCCGTAACGCCCCAGACACCCCTCATCTCTCTGGGTGAGGGGGACACTCCTCTGGTGCGCTCCCAGACCATTGAGAAAGAACTGGGCTGCGAGCTTTACTTCAAGCTGGAGGGATGCAATCCCACCGGCTCTTTCAAGGACCGGGGCATGGTGGTGGCGGTGGCCAAGGCGGTGGAGGCAGGCACCACGGTCATCATGTGCGCGTCCACGGGCAACACCAGCGCCTCCGCGGCGGCCTACGGCGCGCGCATGGGGCTGCGCACCGTCGTCGTCGTGCCGCGCGGCAACATCGCCCTGGGCAAGCTGGCCCAGGCGCTCATCTACGGCGCGAAACTGGTGCCCATCAACGGCACCTTCGACGACGCCCTGGGCATCGTGCGGACTTTGGCCCAGAAGTACCCCGTCACACTCGTCAACTCGGTCAATCCCTTCCGCATCGAGGGGCAGAAGACCGCGGCGTTCGAGGTGGTGGACATCCTGGGCGACGCCCCGCACTACCTGTTCATCCCGGTGGGCAACGCGGGCAACATCACCGCCTACTGGAAAGGCTTCCGGGAGTACCGCAAGGCGGGCAAGAGCTCCCGGCTGCCCGGCATGATGGGCTTCGAGGCGGAGGGCGCGGCCCCCATCGTGCGCGGCGAGCCGATCAAGAGCCCCAAGACCGTGGCCTCGGCCATCCGCATCGGCAATCCAGCGAGCTGGCACGGCGCTCTGGCGGCGCGGGACGAGTCCGGCGGGCGCATTGACAGCGTATCAGATGATGAGATTATCACCGCGTACAAGCTGCTGGCCCGAAGCGAGGGTGTGTTCGGCGAACCGGCCTCGGCGGCGTCCGTGGCGGGCCTGCTGAAACTTTCGCGCGAGGGCCTGAATCTAAAGAACAAGCGGGTCGTGTGCGTCATCACCGGCAGCGGCCTGAAGGACCCGGACACGGCCACCGGCGCCGCGGAGCCGCCGCCAGCGGATGGTGTGGCCGCTGACCTGGACTCGGTGGAGCGCTTCCTGGGCTGGGTGGAAGGACAGCTTCCTGTGGGCGGGGCCAAACATACGTAGAAAGGCCGACAGTTGGCTGACCTCAAGAACATCGAACAGGCCGTGGGCCGGATTATAAAGGCCATCGGCGAAGACCCGCGCCGGGAGGGCCTGCGCGACACGCCGCGCCGCATCGCCGAGATGTACGCCGAGATATTCTCCGGCGTCGGCGTGGACCCCAGCGGCGAGCTGGAGGTTGGATTCGACGAGGGCCATCATGAGATGGTCATCATCAAGGACATCCCGTTTTACTCGCTCTGCGAGCACCACTTCCTGCCCTTCTACGGCGTGGCGCATATCGGCTACATCCCCAGCGGCCGCGTGGTGGGCATCAGCAAGGTGGCGCGCGTGCTGGAGGTCCTGGCCCGGCGCCCTCAGCTCCAGGAACGCCTGACCACCCAGGTGGCGGAAACCCTCCTTAAAGCTCTCAAGCCCGACGGTGTCGCGGTGGTCATCCATGCGGAGCACCTCTGCATGACCATGCGCGGCATCAAGAAGCCGGGGAGCAGCATCGTGACGTCAGCCACGCGCGGCGCGTTCCGCCGCCGAGCGGTCACGCGGGCCGAATTCCTCTCCCTTCTTCAGGGCAGGCTCTAGGGCGCGTCGCGGCAATGGAGTACGTCGTCCAGCAAGCCGAACTTGATACTATTCAGGAGCATTGGCACCAGCTTCTGGCCAGGTCCCCCGCTGATTGCGTCTTCTGCACCCCGGAATGGCTGCGCGTCTGCCGCGATGAGCTGAACCGGGGCGACGCGCTGCACCTCCTCGCGGTCCGCTGCGATAGCGAGCTGGTGGCGGTCGCGCCGCTGGCCCTGCGCGGCGACACGCTCATCTTCTGGGGCGACCCCAACGTCTGCGACTACTCGGACGTAGTCGTCGCACGGGGGCATGAAGCGCCTGCTTACAACGCCCTGGCCGCGCACGTGGACGCGCTGCCCTGGCGCGCCATGCGCCTGCACGGCCTGCGCGCCGACTCCCCCGCGCTGGAGGGACTGACGTCGGCCTTCACGGCGCGCGGCTGGCCGGTCGAGCGCGTCCCGGAGGACGTGGCCCCGCGCATGGATATTCCGTCCGACTGGGAGGCCTACGTGGAGTCCCTGTCCAAGAAGGACCGCCACGAGCTTCGTCGCAAGCTACGCAGGCTGACCTCCGCGGGTCAGGTGTCTCTCTCCGCCAACGGCGGCGACCTGGAGCGGGACATACAGGACCTGTTTCAAATGATGGAGGTAAGCCGGACGGACAAGGCCGACTTCCTGACACCGGAGCGGCGGCGCTTCTTCCAGGTCATGGCGGCGGCCATGCGGGGCGCGGGCTTTTTGCGGCTGTTTTTCATGACCCTGGATGGGCAGCGCGTATCCACGGCCCTTTGCTTTGATTACGGCGATTGCTATAAGTTGTACAATAGCGGCTACGACCCTGCTCAGGCCCACCTCAGCGTGGGCCTGTTGGTTAAGGCGCTGTGCGTGAAGGACGCCATCGAGAAGGGCCGGAAGCGGTTCGACTTCCTGCGCGGCGCCGAGCCGTACAAGTACGACCTGGGCGGCAGGGACAACCCAATCTACACTCTGGCCGTAAGCCGAGGCTAGCGATGGGGGAGGATATGCGCATCGCGGCTATCAGCGTACACGGGTGCCCCTACGCCCGTCTGGGCGAAAAGGACACGGGCGGGATGAACGTGTACGTCCTGCATCTCGCCCGTGAGCTTGGCAAGCGCGGAATCGCCGTGGACGTGTACACCCGCGTCCACGACCTGCGCGACCCCGTCATCTTCGAGCTGGGCCCGAACGCGCGCGTCATCCACCTGCGCGCGGGCGCCTACGGCGAGCCGAAGGAGAACCTCTACCGCCACCTGCCGGAGTTCGTGGCGAACCTGTGCGGCTACTGGCGGGAGAACGGCCTTTCCTACGACGTGCTGCATACCCACTACTGGCTCTCCGGCTGGGTGGGCCTGCTCCTGCGCGGCCATCACCCCATGCCGTGGGTCGCCAACTTTCACACCCTCGGCGCCATCAAGCGGCTGGTCCGCCCGGGCGAGCGCGAGCCGGAGCGGCGCATTCAGACCGAGCAGCGCGTCCTTCTGCGGGCGGACGCCTCCATCGCCCTCAACCCGCACGAGCGCGATGAGATGGTCCGGCTCTACGGTGCGGACTCTCAGCGTATCAGCGTCATTCCCGCCGGAGTGGACGCTGACCTCTTTCAGCCCGTGGACAGGGCTGAGGCCCGGCGACGCCTGGGCCTGACGCCGAACGGGCCAGTGGTGCTCTACGTGGGTCGCCTGGAGAAGCTGAAGGGCATTGACGTCCTTTTGCAGGCCGCGGCGCTGCTTCAGGACGTGCCGGGCCTGCGGCTGCTCGTAGTGGGCGGCAACCCATCGGAGGACCGCGAGCGCGCGCGGCTCGAGGCGGAGGCGCGCCGACTGGGCATTGCGCGCATGGTGCGCTTCGAGGGGTCGGTCAAGCAGGAGGCGCTGCCCGCCTACTACAGCGCCGCCGACGTGTGCGTCGTGCCGTCCTACTACGAGAGCTTCGGGCTGGTGGCCGTGGAGTCCCAGGCCTGCGGCACGCCCGTGGTGGCGGCGCGCGCGGGCGGACTAGCCTACACTGTCCAGGATGGCGTCACCGGCTACCTTATTCCCGACCGCCGCGCGGAGCTTTACGCCGACCGCATCCGCACGCTGCTGGCGGACGCGCCGCTCCGCGCGCGTATGGGCGACGCCGCGCGGAAGGCCGTCGCGCCGCTGACGTGGGGAGCGATGGCGGAGCGCTTCGGCGACGTGTACCGCGACGTCATGGCCGGCGTTCCGCCGTCCGACAGCTCGCCCGCGGGGGCCGTCGTCTGCCGGGGGCATCGCTAGCAATTCGCCGCTCTTGACACTGCTGACGCGGTGTCGCACAGTAGATACAATTCGATAAATGGGGGAGAGGCATGTCCAAGTTCGACACAAAGGCGCTGATGGTGTCTCCTCACCCGGACGACGCCGAGATTCAGGCGGGCGGCACAATCGCCCGGTGGGTCAAGGAAGGTCACCGTGTGGTCTATGTCCTGTGCACCAGCGGCGACAAGGGCACCGACGACCCGAAGATGACGCCCCGGCGGCTGGCGAAGATGCGCGAGAAAGAGCAGATGGATGCGGCCCGCATCCTGGGCGTCTCCGAGGTAGAATTTCTACGCTATCATGACGGCGAGCTGGAGGACACCCGCGAGTTTCTGGGCAATCTGGTGCACGCCATCCGCTTCTACCGGCCGGAGATCGTCATGGCGCCGGACCCCTATCGCACGAAGTTCTTTCAGCACCGCGACCACCGCATGGCGGGCATCGCGGCCCTGGACGCCGTCTATCCTTACTCGCGGGACCGGCTGCACTTTCCGGAACACGAGAAGGAGGGGCTGAAGCCGCACAAGGTGGCGGAGATATACTTCTACGGGCCGGACGAGCCGGAAACCTTTGTGGACATCACCGACACGATGAATTTGAAGATCAAGTCGGTCCTTGCCCACGTCTGCCAGATGGGGAACGGCCGGGACGTGAAGAAGTGGATGCAGCAGCGGGCCGCGGAGACGGGCAAGAAGGCCAAGGTCAAGTACGCGGAGGGTTTCCGTCGGCTGGTGGCGCGGCGCTAGCGCGTCGGCATGCACTCGCTCATCCTTCGACAGGCTCAGGATGAGCGAGTTTTGCGCCGCTCGTGGTGAGCTTGTCGAACCATGAACGGCGGCTCCTCGGCGTGTGTCCGTTTCTGCTAGACTTGACCTGTGACCGGTATGTTTGACATTCACACCCACATCCTGCCTGGCGTGGACGACGGGCCGCAAGCGATGGCGGACGCCGTGGAGATGGTGCGGCGGGCGGAGCAGGACGGCGCGCGCACGATGGTCGCGACGCCCCACGGCAAGGACGTGTCCGAGAACTTCCCCAACGGGGCCATTCGCACGGTGCACGACGCCCTCCGCGCAGAGCTGGCGAAGGCGGGCGTCGGCGTGGACGTGCTGCTCGGCATGGAGAACGCCATGACGGCGGACCTGCACCGGAAGGTGGCGGCGGGCGTCCAGTTCCCTTACCCGGGCGGCAAATACATCCTGGTCGAGCTGCCGTACTTCGGTTATCCTACTTACGCCGACGAAGTCCTGTTCCAGTTGCAGCTCGCCGGGCTGACGCCGGTGCTGGCGCACCCGGAGCGGACGGTGCTGTTCCAGCACCACCCGAACAAGCTGGCCGACATGGTGGAGCGGGGGATGCTGGTGCAGGTGACGGCGGGCGGGCTGCTCGGCCTGTTCGGACCGGAATGCAGGAAGGCTATCGGGGAGTTCCTGCGGATGGACATCGTCCACGTCATTGCGTCGGACACGCACACGCCGGACGGCGAGCGCGGGCCGGGGCTGCGCCATGCGATGGAGGCGGCGGAGCGGCTGGTGGGGTTGGCGCGCGCCGAGGCGCTGGTGACGACGGCGCCGGAGGCGATTGCGCGCGGCGAGCCGCTGCCGGAGCTGCCGCCGGTCAGCGGGCCGAAGCGGCGGTGGATTTTCGGGTAGGAAAATCAGTTACACATTTTGTGTAGCAAACGGCAGAAATAATCCTTGGAACTAAGATTTGTCTCAGACTGAGTCTTTGTCTTTCGCAGGGAAGATGCTGATGATAGACTGCAGATTTTGAGATAGGTCAAGGTAAAGTCGAGGACATATTTTATCCTTTGCTTCCAGCATGTATGCCCATAGAAGTTCTCTGTAAAATAGATCATCCTTAGGAAACCGATGTCGCGCTGAAGAACATTCATTGACCATAGCCCGTGTAGAAACAAAGAGATGGCTCTGACACCTCCCGAGTATTCCAGATATTTCAAATGAGTTTTTCAGATCGTACTGCTCGGAGACCTGTTGCTTTTGATAGGATGAGGTGGCCTCGGCAGCAGGTGCCATCACAGAAGCTTGGTGTAACCACGCATTCGCAGTAGTTGCCAGCTCCCTGCATATGCTACGTATCTTACCGCCTCTTTTTAGCAATTCGTTTACTTTATCACTTCCGAGGGTGTGCGCATCCCCTTCTTCCGCTTTTTCCGCCAGCTTGTACAAATCGTCCATCACCCATTGATTCAGTAACTTGGCAACTGTCAAAAGGGCATAGCCTGCAGATTGATAGGGGAGGGAATGCTTTCGGTCGGATTTATTGCCGTTGGCATAAGAGGTGAGCGCGTCCTCGAGTTCACCAAGGCCAAGATGTGCATCTCCTTCGAGACAATAACCCCCGATCGTAATCTTGTCAGAGCTCAAGGACGATTTGGCGTCTTTAAGAGCAGTGTCAAACTCGCCTAGGCAAATACCCAGGTCAGCCGCGCGCCTCAGAAGGTATGGATTGTCCTTTTCTATATGAAGGCCCTCTCTTGCACTGTCTAGCGCTACTTTCCACCGGCCATTTTGCTCAAATTCGTCTCTAACAGTTTGAACTATAGACGGAATTACTGCGGCAGCCAGCCTTGCGCGTTCAAAGAACCCCTTTGCTGGGTCCTCTTTGTTTGTTTTGTCTCTTGGCGTGGCTCTTGCGGCCCCAACGCCATTGCGAAGAACCGAGAGCTTCTCATCGACGATCCACGCGTCCACTCGTCCTATCTTCTCAGCACCACGCTGTGTGAACGCAAGCTCCAACCTTCTTAGCCTGGTAGGGTACAAAGCACGAAGCAAGTCAAGCTCTTGCTTTGATAACCAGGCTGGAATCAGCATCAGCGTCGTCTTATCTGCAAGCTCTCCATATTTGATGTCTTCTGTTGAGATCTCCTTCCCCCCCAATGTTCTGAGGGTCTCTATCCATGGCTGCAGAAAAACTTGTGGCGTCAGAGCATGAAGTTGCTCTGTTAGCCACTGTGCCCCTTGCTGTCCATACTCACTCGCAGCCGGGGTTGCCCTCAGAATAACTAGCGCCAATCGAGCATCAAGGTTTTGCAACGCATCGTTCTGAGCTTGCTGTCCCAACTCTTGGACTTTCTTAACTACTTCATACCGGAGTTGATCTGTGCCAAGAAATTGCGGCCTCATTATTGGTCGAGCTGTCAATCGCACGGTGCGTGCCGTATCATGTCTTCGCTTTAGAAGCTCCCCGAGAATTGGTGCAAAAACTTCCAGAGCTTCCTTGGTTTCCTTGGAACGGTTCGTTTCTCCGGCTTCCCCCTGTCGCATGAACAAGTACATCACAGGAGAAGGGCGTGCCTGTGGGTCGGTGAAACTGATGTCTGAAATAGACCCGCCGCCCTCCACGGGGATAGGGACAGCAATAACAGACATAGCCCGTTTCATTCTTTGCCGTTCTGGTTCCTTGCTAAGTTCGGGCGGTGTGGAAAACACGAGTTTCGCCTCATCGTCATGTTCAGATACGAAGGAGTCAAATGGAGGCTCGGTTTTTGCTATGTAAAGATATAGACCTGTTGCCGAAGCATATCCAGAGACTAGCTGCCCATAGGTTAACGTGCGCCCTATGTGCGAGCTACGCTGAGGGTTACCAATACTAGATGCAACGACCTCGAAATACACCTTGTCTGTATTCGGTGCCCTTTTGGCCTCATAGATATCACAAAAGACGGGTTGCCGCGAGTTAAACACTAGCTTACAAGCAAATCGAGCCATAACCCAAATTAGAATGTCCTGCTTTAGCAGATCGTTTAGGCTGCCCGAGGCGCTCTGGCTGGATTGATCGCTTGAACGAAAAGCCGCGCTGACGTCACGTCGTACCTCCCGCTTCAAATCGTCGCACCCCGCTGTAATAGCATGCAGCAGCAAACTTAACGTGTCGTCCGTTATCTCGACTTGTGAGGACTGTTCGGGGAGATTAGCATCGGGTGTACCTGGGGGACATGCAAGGACAACGGCGAAACGCTCGGTCGTTACATTGGAATCTACTACCCGCGCAAAGTATCTTGTGAACTTACCCAGGACCTGCGGAACGTAGGGTACAAACAAAATCTCTGCTGTCTGACTCACAAGGCCTGTCTTAGAAGCTCCGGGGTCCCTCGTAAGTGATTTGAGGAAATCTGCGATAAGGGGTTCATCATCGAGCGAAAGTGTTTGTCCAGCAGCCATAGGATGCAAAACCACGATGGTCCCTGACACGAGATCCTTTAGCTTGAACAACTTGAACGCAACAGCTCCTAGCAATCTTGCCATCACGTGTCTCTCAAACCTTCGTAGCGCTGTGTCAGCCAGGAGGCCTATCACATCGTGTCCCGCATAGAATCCTTGCTGTTCGCGGTACTCCTTTACTTGCTCAGCCGCCCTACGTGGTGTGATTCTATGTCCAGTTTCTCGGCTTTCGTGGAGAAGCTTGAACGCCAGGAGAAGATTCACCGCATCAGCGAGCTCATAAGCTCGAATATGGTGCTTTTCATGTGAGATTGGAGCGGCTAGTCCGGCCTTTTCCAAGCGATATACTACCGCGCGAATGTTTCCGCTTTGCAGGCCTTGCTCATGGACTATCCGAATCACTTCATTTAGCCGGACCCTTCCGCTGTGGCGACTGCCGTCCGTGATCAAGCTTTGGAGCGCGTCTCCCCACTTCTGTAGCGTCTTGATGTCTTTCAGCATGTTGCCTCCTTGAAGAAGCTGGCCTACAACCCTCCAAAAGCCTGCCCGTTAGTCTGAGTCAAACGCAGAGTCTTGTTTTTGTTACGATTGTACAAAACTGGGCACGTTTTCTATTGACTTTGCTGAAGTCATATGGTACAGTACACATGCGCCCGTGTCAATAGACCGATGTCCGCCTGCTAGTCGCTCTAACCAGGAGGGCTACCATGAGTGCTAATAAGCAGGTCAGGCCCGCTGGAACCGGCAAGAAGGCACCCAACAACAGCTCCCATCGCAAGCATCTCCTGCTCCCTAGTCATCCTCTTCCCCCTTACCTGCAGGCGATTGTCGTCGCGGCCTCAACTGTTGCGTTAGCCGTAATCATCCAGACGGCAATTAAGTGGAACGTTCGCTTGGATAGCCTTCCTACAAGCGGAAATTTTGCTTTATCGGGGGCGATTAATCTCACAGTAGTGTTTCAACGAACCTCGGCGCTAGTTCCCTGTCTTCCCTAATCGCTTCTATGCGGTGCGAAAGGTACTTCTTGAGTTTTCAAGTGCCCCATGTCTTTATATTCCCAGCAGCCGCTTCGCGTTCCCGCTGCCGACCGCCTCCCGCTCCGCGTCCGTGAGCGGCAGCGCGCGGAACCCCCGCACGCAAGCCGCCGCGTCGTTCAGCGGGAAGTTCGTCCCGAACATCAGCCGGTCCACGCCTATTTTCCGAATCCATCCGGCCAACTCCTGGGAGGTCATCGCGCCGGGCTTGTCCAGCTCGTGCAGGCGGTGCGACAGGTCGGCGTACACGTTCGGGAAGCGGGCCGTGAGCTGGGCCACCTCCTCCTCGAAGCCCATGCCCATGTGGGCGAGGATGACGCGCAGCTTGGGGAAGTCGGGCAGGACGTTGGTCCAGTACTTCGGGCGGCCCCAGGGGTCGCCGCCGGCGTCCAGCGCGGGCGTGCGCCCCGACTGGGCGAGGAGCGGCAGGCCGCGGCGCTGGGCCTCGTCGTAGGCGGGCAACAGCCGCCTGTCGTCGGGGTGCAGCCACATGGCGCTGGGCACGATCTTCACCCCCTTCGTGCCTTCCCTGACGCCCTTCGCTATCTCGGCGCGTATCTCCTCCTCCGTCATCGCCGCCGCGTCAACGCCGACGAAGGTCATCAGCTCGGGGTGCGCCTTCGTTTCGCGGTAGCCCCACGAGTTGTTCGCCGAAAGCTTGTTGGCCCACACCTTGCGTATCGCTTCGGCGCGGTCCTTGCGCTGCGCCAGCGACAGGTCCGCGGGCAGCTCCGCCACGTCCCGCGCGATGAGCGTGCGGATGTCCATGAACATCAGCATCACCGTCCGGCTGATGCCCAGCGTCCGCATGTTGGCAAGAAGCACGGGGACCGTGCCCACGAGCTGGGGCGTGCGGCCCGTCGAGAGGAGGAAGCGGTTGCTGACCTCCTCCGAGGGGAATATGTGCGTGTGGACGTCAATAAGCTCTGTCGAAGACACAATGCCCTCCCCTGACGTAGACGTCATTCCAAAACTGCTTGGAGTCCATAATGCGTTTGAACCCGCTCATGGTTCGACGGGCTCAGCACGAGCGGGAGGAGTCATCCCGCTCACCCTGAGCTTGTCGAAGGGTGAGGAGAGAGACTTCTGAACCGCGTCATGGTGTCCCGCCGAGCGCGGCGCGGAATGACATTGCTACTCCACCGTTACCCAGCGCCGCTCCCGCGCCGAACGCGTCACCGCCTCCAGCACGCGGTGCAGGTGCGCCGCGTCGTAGAAGTTCGGGTGCGTGGGATGGCCCTGGATGATGCCCTCCGCCATCTTCCGCGCAAGCTGCGCCACGTTGTACGGCACAAAGTCCGTGGGTGGGATTTCCGAGACCCAGCGCAGCCTGTCCGGCGTCTCTATGTCGTGCTCGGCGGGCTCGTCCTTGCGCGCTCCGCGCACGCGCACGTCGCCGTACTGAAGCGTTTCCCGGGACGTCGCCATCAGCTTGCCTTCGGTGCCGTAGGCCTCCATGCGCCAGCCGCTGCCGTGCCAGGCCACCCAGCTCGACTGCACCGCGCCGAAGGCTCCGTTCACCAGCTTGCACACGAACGCGATGGTGTCCGGCGACGTGACTTTCACCACCTCGCCGGTGTCTGAAAGGCTCACTTCCGGTACGCGGGTGGCCACCTCCGCGCACACCTCCACGATGTCGCCGAGGCACCAGCCCAGGATGTCAATGGAGTGGCCGCCCTGAATGGTCAGAGCGTTGCCGCCTCCGCCCTCTTCCATGGTCCAACGCCGGTGAGAGGCCCGGGGCGTGATGTGCGTGGGCAGCATGATGCTCATGTTGAACGTGAGCAGGCGGCCCATGTACCCTTCGTCGCAAAGCTCCTTCAGGTGAAGGATCGGCGGCGACCCGCGGGACTGCAGGTCCACGCCGTGGTGAAGTCGGCGCTCCTGGGCGGTGCGGGCCAGCTCATCCGCCTGGGACGCGCTCAGAGCCAGGGGCCACTCGCAGAAGACGTGCTTGCCAGCCTGGAGCGCCGCGAGCGCCATGGGATAGTGGAGCGGCACCTTTGTCGCGATGCTGACCAGGTCAATGTTGGGGTCTTCGAGCATGGCGTGGTAGTCCCAGTAAAAGCGCGGGACGTTGAAATGGCGGGCGGCGGACTCCGCGGTCTCCTTGTGCGCGGTGCAGACCGCCACAACGTCCATCTCCGGCAGGGCAAGGAAAGCGGGCACATGGGCGCGGGATCCCCATCGGCCCTGACCGTTCGCCCCAATGACTCCGACGCGGATGCGGGTGCTGGATGTCATCTTGGCCTCCTGTTTCTCACGAAGCTGGGAAGGTACGAATGGGAAAATGCAGCCCAATGGACTATCTATCGTCCTCAAGGTCAGCAAAATGCCAAGCATGATGCTGAAGGTAAGGATTGTCTTTCAAAAGTTGTCCAGCATAGGCCATGTCCTCATCAGCCTCTACGTATCTGTCAAGGCGACGTAAATTGATAATTCTGGTTTTGAGCGCCATCATTAATGTCTCTGTAGGGGACGCCTTTTCTTTTTCGTCTGTAATGATCCTAGAGAATTCTCTAATTGCATCTTCTGGTCTTCCTCCTCGGCTCAAAGCAACACCGTATTGATGACGAGCGACCACATCAGAATTGTCATACTCCAGAGCTTTTTCCAAAGCATCTATGCGTCCCAGTTTGTCATATTGAGCATCGTGGATGCGCGCCAGTATCTTGTAGCAGAGTGAACCTGTTTTGTTTGTAGCACGTCTACAAGCCTCTTGGCTGTGAACTAGCGCGAGTCCGACACGCCCTCGCGCTAGTTCGCAACTGGCGCTCATTGCAAGTATGTATGCGCTTTGTGGTGCCAAATCGCGTGCTTGCTTGAATAACACGTCCGCGTTATCAGCGTTCCCAGCAAACATTTCTGACTCACCGCGTCTGCATAGAATGGCAGCCTTTTTCTCGTTGTCAGTGGTTAGGCCATAATATTCGAACGTGCTTCGGAATTTGGAAACTTCGGACTCTTGTAATGCCATTTGCTCGCTATATTGTTGGAGACGTTGGTGGCCGCGTGTCACAAAATCACCCAAAACGTCTAGTTGGTGACGCGCGAAGGAAAGCGTAATTGGTAATGCAGAATATACGACTCTTCCATCTGAGAGTTGAGTGACGCGCGTTACCAAGGTGACATCCATCAATTCAGCTAGAGCCTTATCAATCCTTTCGACGTTCCATTGCGTCACTGTAGCGATCAGTTGAATAGTGGGCGGCACATCAAAGATGGTCATGATTGCGAGCATCGCCTTGGCGTCCGGTGATATGGAATGCCATATGTTTCTAAAGCTAAACTCGAGAACGGGTGAATCACTGTGCACAACAGCGGTAAGCACTTTGGCTATGTCTTTTGTGATTTTGTATTGGCCTATCATCCATTGAATTGCCAGTGGTAATCCTCCGGTGGCCCCTCGAACTCTTGAGACAATGTCTTTGTGCAGGGGGAAGGAAACGCCCATGTCCCTTGCTTTTACTTTTAGGAACTCACCAGTCTCTTCGTCGCTCAGCTCGTTTACTGCAATGGGCATCTCCCATCCGCCAGTCTTTTGGCGGCTGGTGATGAGAACCTTGGCTTTCGTGTTGTTTGGAAGCTCTTGCACGAACTTAAGTACCCGTCCGTCGGACACGGACTCCATATTGTCAAGAACCAAAAGAGTTTCTCCTATGCCCAGGATATCCAAGGCCAAGTGCTTCTTGGCTTCAATGTCCTGTGGCGTCTTTTCTCCGATTAGATCAATAATATGGTCTAGGAAATTTTCCAATGAGTACAGAGAGCGACCAAAAGGTTTAATGCCCTCTGGCGTGAGAATAGTTTCCTTAGCGGTGAGTTGGAGGATCGCTTCGAAGGCTCTTCGGTGATAGAACTCGTATGTCACCCAATTCACTACGGCGGATTTCCCAACCCCTCCTGGGCCATGAACATTCACTATCCAGATACGCGGATCCCGCGTCACTGCTTCCAGAATCTGCTGTTTTAGGGCTTCCCGACCTATAAAACTATCAAAGCCCCTATCTAGAAGTCTGTAAGGGCCGTCCTGAATTGCGAATGGCGAAGGTTGTTCTGTTGCTTGAATGGCATCTTGGTCACAAGAAGCTTCTAGGTGCTCAATTAGTTCTTCCAACTCGACTTGAGATTGAACTTTGACGGTTGAATCTCCGCGTCTTATCCAGATATCGCCTCGTCGTATGCCGAATGGTGCGTTTGGGCAGTAGTCTTTGGCGACCAGTGTTGGCATACGGCGTTTGCTTCTCTTCCGACTTGACCGAACGTATATAATCGCAATGTTACCAATATCTTGAATTTCGTGATGCACAATATCAACGTCTAACTCTACCCCTGCGCAACGACGAATTTTGTCATGCAGCATTTTCGAGTCGTACGGAAGTTTGCTAGACAGACCACATGGTATCCATGTTTTGTCCTCGACTCCCACCACGATATATCCGCCCCCCACGTTTTTGAGCGCAAGGGCGTCTTTCGTAAACGCGCACAACTCTTGGTCGTGTTCTATTCCGAGATGCTTTTTGTAATCAAGCCATTCGCACTCACCGTGGCATTCCAGAAGATATCTCAGACCATCTAAGGAGAGATCACCGTCTCGTACCATCTTTTCTAGTACGGAAAGATTCATGGCTACCTCCTTTGTGGTGCTAGGCTACATTATACGCGCATCACCTGTTGTTTTCAGGACTTGCTCTACAAGAGGTTCGCTATGATAGCGGCAAATGTCGCGGCTGGCCGTCGTTTACCGGACAGCGAGCGTCTGCTGGATGGCCTCCTCCATCTCGTCCACGGTCACCAGTCCGCTGAGCTTGTAGCGGACTGCCCCGTTCCGGTCAATCAGGAAGACCCACGGGTCGTTCTGGATGCCCCACTCGGTCACGGTCTCCAGAGGGATGCGCTTGATGGGGTCCTTCCAGATCTCGATGTGGACGAAGTCCATCTCCCGCGCGTAGAGCGGCTGCACAGTCTGCACAATCTCGTACGCGGGGCCGCAGACGCGACTGGTGCAGAAGGCGGGCGTGGCGAAGAGGACCAGCAGGGGCCGGTGAGCGGCGACGGCGTCGGCGATGCGCACGTCGTACATGTCGCCCGGCGGTTTGGCGCTGGAGATTTCCGAGATGTCCTTCACGTCGCTGGCGATGAGGTTGCGGCTGCGCGGCGCGGGCGCGCCCACGGCGGGCGAGGTGGACGCCGCGAGCACGTCGAACTGGGTGCGCGCGACGACGAGCGGGCGGCCAGGCTGGTCAACGGTGACCTCCACGCCCCAGGGGCCGGATTTGTCGAATGTGGCCTCGGCGAGCCACAGGCCCTTCATGTCCAGATGGTGCGTCGAGAAGAGCTGGTGGGCGTGGCCGGGCATAGTCTCCAGGCCAATGGGCCTGAAATAGACAACCGTCTCGCTGCGAAGGGTGGCGCTGGCGCCATCAATCTGGAAGAACCGAGCGTGCCCGCCCCCGAACTCGATGGGCGTGCCCTTCTCGTCCAGGACCACCAGCGATATGCGGTTGGGGCCGACGACCTGCTCCGCGGAGGCCATGACCAGTTCCACGCGCGGCGGCTCCGGCGTCGGCGTCGCGGGCGGCCCTATGACGCCGCAGGCGGCGAGCAGCGCGGCGGCTCCGCACAGCGGAGCGACGACGATGAAAAGCAGGTGGCTCCGACTCGGCATCACATGACCTCGGAAGGCTGGCGCGGTCAGACGCCCGTCGCGCTCCCGGCGCTTGCTCCCGCTGGGGGCTTCTGCGGCGCCACGGCCTCGGCCAGACTGAGCGCGAAGATGCCGGTGACCAGCAGCGCCGACGTGACGCACCACACGCAGATGGCGCGCAGGACGAAGACCTCAACGCCGGTGAGATAGGACGAGAACAGGAAGCCTCCGCCGGACACGATGGCCAGCGCGACGGACATGGGCGCGGACAACGAGGGGAAAGCCAACACGCTCACGCTGCCCAGCAGCAGGAACGCATATGTCGCCAGCCCCAGCATGGCGATAGGCGCCCCCAGGAACCGGGCGTAGGCGCTGGTTGTGACCTGCCCGCAGCCGCCTACCGGGCCGCAGGCCGGGGCCTGGCCTATGATATAGCTGACGCTAAGGTACGTGGCGACGCCCAGGCCCGCCAGGCTAAGCGTGGCGCGACATGCCTGAAGAATGGGCCTTCGCCTTTGCTCCGTCATCGCGCCTTCCCCAGGGCCTCATCAATGGCCCGCTTATAGGTCGGGTAGTCCGCCAGCCCTTCAATCTTCCCGCCGTTCACGAACACGGTGGGCGTGGACGCGGCTCCCTGAGAGCGGGCGACGGCTATGTCTTCGCGCACCCGGTCCACGTAACGCTTGCTGTCCAGGCAGGTCCCGAACGGCGCCGCGTCCAGGCCGATCTTCACGGCGAAGGCCTTCAGGTTCGAGTCGCTGAAGGCGCCCGCGTTCTCACCCGCCCAGTTCTGGAACAGAATGTCATGGTACTGCCAGAACTTCCCCTGGTCGGACGCGCACTCGGACGCCTCCGCCGCACGCAACGATTCGTTCCCGATGACCGTCAGGTGCCGGTACACAAAACGCGCCTTGCCCGTGTCCACGTAGTCGCTGACAATCTGTCGCCCTGGCCCGAGGGCGAAGTCACGGCAGTACGGTCACTGGAAGTCGCTGAACTCCACCACGGTGACCGCCGCATTCGGGCTGCCCATCGAGTGGCGCGCCCCGGAGGCAGCCGCACTCTGGCCGGGAGAGGTCGCCGGGGGCTGCGCGCTCACGAGCACGATCGCCACGGCGACGGCGACTACCATGATGCCTCCGCCCATCAGAAGCCAGGGGAACGCGGAGCGCTTTGCGGACGTTTTCTGCTTGCCTGGCATGGTGAGAACACACCTCGTCGTAAAGGTCCGCGCCATCCGCCCGAATGACCTTGCCGGAGTTGTATGCCTCCGCCGCGGAGACAACGGACATGAGCTATGCCCCGTCCTCGTGGCGTACGGCTCTAGAATAGCACGGGCCAAGGCTTGACGCCAATTCGGAGGGCGACTCAACTGTAGCAAGGCGCATCCACGTCTGGTGAGCGCCGCCTCGCCGTGGCGACGGCGGCGTGTGATAATATAGCGCCGCGCATCGCTCGCTGGGCACACTTGCCGTAGAAGGAGACACATATGCTGCCTGAGAGGCCGCGCCTGGGTTTCATTGGATTCGGGGCCGTCGCCTACCACATGGCGAAGGGCTTGCACGAGGACGAGGGCTACAACAGCATCCTGGCCTACTGCAACGGGCCGCGCAACCGCCCTCCGTACACTCCCGCTTTCCGGCAGAAGGCCGCGGGAGCAGGCGTGACGCTGGTTGACACCATCGCCGAGCTGGCGGCAGGCTCCGATCTCATCCTGTCGGCTGTCACGGCGGCCTCCACCATTGAGGTCGTGCAGCAGACGGCGCCGCTGCTCACGCCCCGGCACATGTTCGTGGACATGAACTCGGCGTCGCCGGAGGTCAAGGAGCGCGCGGCGGAGATGTGCGCGGCCCGCGGCGCCACCTTCGTGGACTGCGTCATTCTGGGCGGCCCCTCCATGTACAAGCATCACGTGTTGCTCTGGACCTCCGCGCCCGGCGCCGCGGAGTTCGCGCAGGTCATGAACAAGTACCACATGCAGATACGAGTCATTGACGGCCCGGCGGGGGCGGCGGCGCGGGTCAAGCTCCTGCGCAGCGTCCTGATGAAGAGCCTGGAGGCCGCGCTGTGGGAGACGGCGCTTGCCGCCCACAAGGCGGGCCTGGACGACGTTGTCAGAGAGGTGGCCTTTGAGTGGATGGATACCATGAAGTTCTCCTTCTTCGCCAACAGGCTCATCTGCACGGGCGCCATTCACGCCCGGCGGCGCGTGGAGGAGGTTGACGAGGTGGTGGCAATGGTGCGGAAGCTGGGAATGGAGCCGATGGTCGCGGAGGCGGCGCGTCGCCGTCTGGCGGGCATAGCCGCGCTGGGCCTGAAGGACTACTTCAACGCGGAGGAGCCGAAGGACTACCGCAAGGTGCTGGAGGCGGTGGACGCGGTGGTCGCGCGGAGGGCGGAGCGCTCGAAAGCGTAGCGCGTCGCGCGGCGCATCGTCACCCCCGGCCGAGCGTTTGCAGGGCGCGGCGCACGCGCTCGTCCAGCGGCAGGTCGGTCGCGACGCCCGCCTGCGCCTGGGCCAGGGCGTGCCGCGCCTCCGCGGGCGTATAGCCCAGCGCCAGAAGCGCCGCAAGCGCGTCGCCGTCCGGCGCGGCGGCGGGCGAAATCGCGATGCCTCCCCATTCCTTGCTCACCTTGTCGCGCAGCTCCAGGACCAGCCGTCCCGCCGTCTTCTTGCCCACGCCGGACACGCGCTGGAGCGTCGGCTCGTCGCCGGATGCGATGGCCGCCACCAGCGTATCGGGAGAGAGGCCGGACAGGAGCGCCAGGGCCAGCCGCGGCCCGACTCCCTGCACGGTCTGCAACAGCTCAAACAGGCCAAGCTCCTCCCGCGTGGCGAAGCCGTACAGGGCGATGTTGTCCTGGCTCACCTGCATGTGCGTGTGCAGGCGCACCGCGTCGCCCGTCGCGCCCAGCGCCGACAGCGTGGATGTAGGAGCATAGGCCTTGTAGCCCACGCCGCCCACGTTCACCACCACCCAGCCGGGGCCGCGCTCCTCCAGGACGCCGTGCAGCGTGGCTATCATCGTCCTCTCTCCAGCGCCTGCTCCAGGCGCACCCTCCGCACGTGGCACAGGGCCACGGCCAGAGCGTCGGCGGCGTCCGGCTTCGGGTCAGCGTCCAGCCGCAGGATGAGCCGCACCATCGTCTGCACCTGCTCCTTGGGGCTTGCCCCGTGGCCGGTCACCGACTGCTTGACCTCGGCGGGGCTGTACTGGCGCACCGGGATATGCGCCCGCGCCGCCGCCAGCAAGGCCAGCGCCCTCGCCTCGCCGACCAGCATGGCCGAGCGGACGTTGGCGGCGACGAACGGCTCCTCCACCGCCACGACGTCGGGCCTGTGGCGGGCGATGACCTTCGTCAGCCCGTCGAAGAGGATGGCCAGGCGCGCCGGCGGCTCCGTGGACGCGGGCGCGGTCAGCACGCCGAAGTCCACGGCCCGCGCATCGTCGCCCTCGCCCTCGATAACGCCGTAGCCCATGCGCACCGTGCCCGGGTCAACGCCCAGAATACGCACGTCTGGTGTCCTGTAACTGAAATACGCGTATAGAATTGTCATTGCGAGGAGTCCCGATACCTCGGGACGACGAAGCAATCCGGAAGAGGGGTGGACCCCACCGCCAGATTGCCACGGCCCTCCTTTGTCGGGCCTCGCAATGCCTCGGTGACGCGACACTAGGCCGCCCGGTAGCGCTCGAGGACGGCGTCCGGGAAGTCGCCGTTGGTGTAGACCTTGTGGACGTCGTCCATGTCCTCCAGCTTGTCGAGCAGCTTCAGCGTCTGCTCGGCGGCCTTGTCGTCCAGGGGAGTCATCGCCTTGGGCACCATCGAGATCTCGGCGCTCTTCGGCTTCAGCTTGGCGGCCTCCAGCGCCTTGCGCACCTTGTCGAAGCTGTCGTGGCTGGTGTAGACCTCCAGCCAGCCCTTGTCCACCTTCACGTCCTCCGCGCCCGCGTCAATGGCCGTGAGAGCTATCTCTTCGGCTTTGGCTGGGTCCACCTCCAGCGTGATGACGCCCTTGGACTCGAACTGCCACGCGACGGAGCCCGCCTCGCCCAGGCGGCCGCCCGCGCGGGAGAAGACGTTGCGCAGCTCGCCGACCACGCGGGTGCGGTTGTCGGTGACGACGGTGAGGATGACGGCGGCGCCGCCGGGGGCATAGCCCTCGTAGGTGATCTCCTCCAGGTGGAAGCCCTCGCCGCCGCCGGTGGCGCGCTGGATGGCGCGGTCAATGTTGTCGCGCGGCATATTGCTGTCGCGGGCCTTCTCGACGGCGAGGCGGAGGCGGACGTTGGCGTCCGGGTTCGGCCCGCCCTGCTTGGCGGCGACGATGATCTCCCGCGAGAGCTTGGTGAACACCGCGGAGCGTTTGGCGTCAACGATTGCCTTGCCGTGCTTGATATTCGCCCATTTTGAGTGTCCGGCCATAGCGCACCCCGTCGGTCCGGCCGAGAGTCGGCCCTGTCAGATTCTACGGCTCTATTATAGCGGGGCGTGTAAAGCGGGGCAGGTCATTGACGAACTGCGTCGCGGCCCCCGACTTACCCTCCATTAAGACCGTCTCGGAAAAGGCAGCGCCAATACCGAACGTGCGAAACCCGACGACGCAGTCAAGCACCATCCACTGCCCGACAACGGGTCGGTTTGTGCAAGCGCACTATACCGCCTGGTTTCAGGGATCGGCGTCTTGTTGTTTCTCCACTCTGGTGAACACGACATCAAACAGGCGAATGTAAAGTGGGTCCGGCCCCCCTGTGATTTGGCCATTTGGCAACTTGTATTGATGCGTTTTGACGAGCGGCCAATGTTGTCCGTCTCGAGTTATTATGAAATATGTAATCTGTTGCCCAACTGTGCCAACTGGTAAATTGCCCTTGGGTACTATATACTTGGGCTTAGGAGACTCTGTGACACGTCGTTCGAGCCAACCTCTTTCTTCCCAGCCCAGGCGAACCTTCTCTTCTAGGTTGAGTTCAAAGAAAGCGCTGTAGCGCTCGTGATCAGACAACCGGACTAGGATGTGAGCGGAGGGGTTCATCATGACACTCCCAATCGAAGATATTCTGCGACGCTACCTCCATCGCGAGGTAGAACTGAAACGTTTGCGTGAATGGCTTGCTCTCTTCCAATGGGATTTAGATGCAGAGAGACAAGCATTAGCTGACGAAGCTGACGAAGCAATTGTTCGTTTCGACGATGGTCACATTAGAGAAGACGACGTTAGGCAGTGGCTGGCAACCGTACTCGAGAGTTATGCAACGCAAACCGTCCATGTCGTCGTGCCTGACATTGATACTAGGCATATACGTTACTACGGCCCAGGCACTGGCACCGCTGCGGTGACACGCTCGCCTATCCCTGTGCAGGTTCTGGTGGCGGCTTGAGGGATCCTGACAGCGGTTGCACATGGTCGATGTTCACTTTGAACGGGTGCTGTGCAACGAACTCATTGTCAAGATAAATATGGAATGAGAATTCTCCAGCCTCAGTAACATTTAGGTGCATGACGCGCCGAATTTGGTGGAAGCAAAAACCGCCAGGCAACTTGAAACCAGTCTTGTTGGCTGTCATAACGTCCCCATTGGGTTTGATTATGCGTACCTCATCGGTGAATTCCCCCTTTCCCAGCCCCCACTTGGTAAACAAAACGCAGTGAACCGGGACGGCTAACTTGCCAAGCTGGGTATCTCGGCTGCCTTCAACGGTAAAGTTGAACGTGTCGATTAGTCGCATCAATGTAGCGACCTTATCTTCATCCAAAAAAGTCTTCTCGCAGATTAGCAGTGCCAACAGTTTTGGCTTAATTCGCTCTTCAGTAGACATAGCACTCCGTTGCCTCTAAGGATAGCGCTATTATACACGTCGTGTGTCCGAAAGAACTTCTTTCCTTTCTGTCAGGGGGGCTTCGCCCTCGCCGAGGCGTGGGGTGTCCCAAGCCTCCCGTCAGGAGGATAAAACCCTCCTGAACCTCCCAAATATGCCGTAGCTGAAAAGAGACCGCGCGCGGAACTGCGAAGTGCTCTCCATCAGCGCGACGATGGGCCAGGCGGCAGGTTGACGAAGTCCACGGCGACGCCCGGAGCCATCCCGCAGGCGGCTGCGCGGCCCGCGGCGATTTCAAGGACGGAGAACGCCCCCGGCGGGGGACTGTAGATTTTCAGCTCCCGGTCTGGCGCGCCCGGCTGAGGCGGCGTGTTGGCGTCCACCCGCAGCACCCGGTGCTCGCGGCTCATCCACACGATGTCAATGGGCACGAGCATGTCCTTCATCCAGATGCCGGTCTCTCCCTCCCGCGCGAACAGCCAGAGCATCCCGTAGTCCAGCGGTATCCGAGGCTGGCCGCTCAGCCCGCGCATGCTCTTCTCCATCGTATCCGCCACATCAATGCGGAGGACGCACTGCCCGGCGACGATGGCCGGCCCGGCGATGGCCGTCGGCGCCGGGGCTGGAACGGGCGTCGGTGTTGCAGGTGGCCCCGCACGGCGGGGCGTGGCGGTCGGCGCGGGCGCCGGACTCGCCGCCGTGGGCGCTGGCGTGGGTGGGGGCGGGGGGAGGCCCGCGCAGCCCGCCAGGAGGAGCACCAGGGCGGCGGCTCCCAAGGCGAGGGCCGCGCCCGTCATACGCGCTGGATGTCCACTGTCCATATCAGCTCAGCCTCCAGTTGTCCGGAGAGCAGGATGCGGATGGCATACCGGCCCGCGTCGTTGATGGTGGCCGTGATGCGGCGGAAGTTGCTGTGCCGCGCCGACTTGCTGGAGAGCCAGAAGGCCGCCTCCTTGCCCTCCCACAGGAGCGCGCTGTCCGGGTCGTACATCTGGACGCGCTCCTGGAAGTGGCCCACGCCGCCTGTCCAGCATGTCGCCAGGGTGAAAGCGTAGGTGAGGGGCGGCAGCGGGTCGGGGAGCGTCCGGGGCACGCGGAGCGCCGTCGTGTCGAAGATGTGGTGCAGCGTGTAGTCGCCGCCCTCGCCCTGCTCCACGCGCTCGCAGAGGGCGGCGATCTGCAGGAACGGCTTCACGCGGGGCAGCTCCGTCATGGCGCCGACGCATCCCTCTGGCTACTCGAAGTGTGGCCGCACCTGGGTGTTCCACAGGCGCAGGAAGCGGCTCTTGTCGGCCACGCGGATGCTGAGCCAGAGCTTGTGCGCGCCCGCGGCGTGCGCCTCCTCCGCGTGGCGAATGAACTCCTTCGGCGAGCCGCAGACGGAGAAACGCTTCCGCAGATAGGGCGTCAGGCCCAGCTCGTCGCACAGATTGGCGTGATGGCTCGGCCCGAACTTGGCGTGCTCCATCGCATTGTACTCGGCGTGGATGCGCCGCACGGCGGGCTCGTACTCCGGCGGCAGGCGCTTGCCCTCCGTGGTGAAGCGGAACGCCAGGTTGGCGTAGGTCACCAGGGAGTTCTTGATGTCGTTGAGCGCGGTGGCGTCGTCCTCCGCCAGGTTGCCCATGACCAGCCACCAGACGTCAATGTCCTCCACTCTGCGCCCCGCCTCCTGCGCCCCTGCCCGCAGCTCGGCCAGGGAGTCCTGCACCACCTCCGGCAGCACGCCCGTGCCGATGATGACGCCGTCCGCGACGCGCCCGGCCATCCGCAGCGTCCTGGGGCCGGACGCCGCCACGTACACGGGCACGCGCCGTTTGACGATGGACAGCTTTATGGTCTTCCCCTGCCACTGGGTCTCGCCGCGGGCCTGCAGCTCATTGACCGCGCGGATGTAGTCCTCCAGATAGGCCACAGTGGACGGCTTCAGACTAATGTTGAACACGGCGCTGTCCCCCGTGCCGATGCCCAGGAAGGCCCTCTGGCCCGATACCTGGTCCACGCTGGCGATGGCCCCCGCGGTGACGGCGGGATGCCGGGTCAGCGGGTTGGTCACCCACGTGCCCAGGCGCAGGTTCTGCGTCGTCATGGCGGCGATGGTCATGCGCACGTACACGTCCGGGTAGATGGACTGCGAGTCGCCGATACCCAGCCCCCAGAAGCCGCACGTGTCCGCGACCTTGACATACTCCCGCCACTCCGGCAGGTTGTCGCCCGCGAAGAGGACGCCAAAGGACTTGCGCATGATGACCACCTCGGCGCTGACGTCATGTCAACGGATGATGTCAGACGTTCGTCTATTTCTCGTCCGCGGACGGTTGCTGCAGGAGTTGCAAGAGGTTGCCGTCCGGGTCGGCGAACGTCGCGATCCATCCGCCCCAGTGTTCCCGCTCCGGCGCGCGAATGAACGGGACGCCCCGCTCCGACAGGGTGCGATGGGCGTCCTGGATGTCCCGCACGCCCAGGTTCAGCATGATGCGATACGGGTCGCGGGCGCGGCCCCGCACGCGGCTGTGCTGGCCGATGCTCAGGCGCAGACCGTGGGGCAGGTCAAAGGCGGCGAACTCGGCCCGCTCCGAGTGCGCGGGAAGGCCCAGGGTGTCGCGGTAAAAGGCCGCCAGTCGCGTCACATCCTCCGTCCAGATGATGACGCCGACCATGTCCGTAATCATGGCATCGGTTGCCAGGCGGACGCCTCACTGGACTGGGCGACACGCCACACCACCGACTTGTCCGCGTCCGTCACCCAGACCTGGTAGGCGCCCCCGTCGCCTCCCGTGGTCGTGTAGGCGATCCATCGCCCATCCTGGGACCAGGAGACTCCGCCTTCGGACGCCGGGAACGTGGTGACCTGGCGCAGCCCAGAGGCGTCGTCGTTGACGATGTATAGCGCGTCTTCGCATTCGTTGGCGATGCACCCCACATAAGTGGTAAACGCCAGACGCTTGTTGTCCGGCGACCAGGTGGACTCTCGCA
This sequence comes from Dehalococcoidia bacterium, assembly GCA_030648205.1. NCBI lineage: Bacteria > Bacillati > Chloroflexota > Dehalococcoidia > Dehalococcoidia bacterium. The sequence goes on from JAUSIH010000099.1 coordinate 42,536, forward strand.
CCGTTGTTGTGGAGGATGCAAGCTCCCGCGTTGCCAGTGTGTCCACGTTCACAACCCACAGGCTGCCCGCTCGGCTTCGCGCGGTAATAAACGCGATACGTGTCCCGTCCGGCGACCACGCGGGCGCGACGTGCTCTCCCGCGCTGGACGTGACGCGGGTCTGCCCGGAGCCGTCCGCACGCATGACGTAAATCTCGTAGTTGTTATCGCGGTAGGATATGAAAGCGATGCGCTTGCTGTCTGGCGACCAGACGGGGTCCCAGTCCCAGGCGGAAGTGGTCGTGAGGCGCGTCTGGCCCGAGCCGTCCGTGTTCATGGAGTAGATGTTCGGGTTGCCGTCCCGACGGGAAACGAAGGCGATGCGCCTGCCGTCCGGCGACCAGACTGCCTCGCGGTCGTCGGCGGGACTGGTGGTCAGGCGCGTCAGGCCGCTGCCGTCGGGGCGGATGGTGTAGATGTCTGTGTTCGCGTCAACGCGGGACGTGAAGACGATGCGCTTGCCGTCCGGCGACCAGGCGGGCTGCCAGTCCCAGCCGGGGTTATAGGTGAGGCGCAGAGCGTCCGTGCTGTTGGCCCGCGTCACGTAGATTTCGCTGTTGCCGTCCTGATTGGACACAAAGGCGATCAGAGGCTCCTGAGCGGCTGTGGCGCCGCGCGGCGCGGCAAGGGAGAGCAGAGACGCGACGGCCAGCGCCACGCCAGTCACGCGCGCCAGCCTGGCGCCTCGGAGGGACAGAAATCGAGCCATAGGGGTCTCCTTGCCGCGGGGTCTGCCCATTGTAGCGGAAAGGGCGAAGCGCCGCTACCGCCGCGCGCGTTCCTTGCGCCCGAAGGCGCCCAGGGACAGCGCCCTGTCCTCTTCCATGAGCTTGCGGATGTCCACAATCTGGTCGCGCAGCAGGGCGGCCTTCTCGAACTCCAGTTGCTTCGCCGCGTCCTTCATCTGCCTCTCCAGGTCGTGGACCAGCCGCAGCATCTCTTCCTTGGGCAACTCTCTGGTGACCGTGTACTTTTCCTTTTCCTCGGCCACCATGGTCTTGACGCGGTCTGTGATGTCCCGAATGGCTTTCCTGATGCTCTGCGGGGTGATGCCGTGGGCCTCGTTGTAGGACTGCTGGAGGCCGCGGCGGCGGTACGTCTCGTCTATGGCCTTGCGCATGGACGCGGTGATGGTGTCGGCGTACATGATGACGTGACCGTCCAGGTGACGGGCCGCCCGCCCGGTGGTCTGGATGAGGCTGGTGGCGCTGCGCAGGTAGCCCTCCTTGTCGGCGTCCAGGATGGCGATGAGGCTGACCTCCGGCAGGTCGAGCCCCTCGCGCAGCAGGTTAATGCCCACCACCACGTCGTATATGCCCAGGCGGAGGTCGCGCAGGATTTCTGTGCGCTGGAGTGTTTCTATCTCCGCGTGCAGGTGATGCACCTTGACCCCCATCTCCCGCAGGTAGTCCGCCAACTCCTCCGCCATGCGCATGGTGAGGGTCGTCACCAGGGCGCGCTGTCCATTTTGCACCCGCAGCTTGATCTGATGCAGCAGGTCGTCAATCTGGCCGTGAGTGGGCTTGACTTCAATGGTGGGGTCCAGGAGGCCCGTGGGCCGGACGAGCTGCTCCACCACCTGGGCGCTTGCGCCCAGCTCGTAGGGGCCGGGCGTGGCCGAGGTGAAGACGACCTGGCTGGTGCGCGCGTTGAACTCGTCGAAGCTCAGGGGCCGGTTGTCCATAGCCGAAGGCAGGCGGAAGCCGAAGTCCACCAGGGTCTGCTTGCGGGCCATGTCCCCGTGGTACATGCCGCGCACCTGGGGGACGGTCATGTGGGACTCGTCAATGACCAGCAGGAAATCGTCGGGGAAATAGTCCAGGAGCGTCCACGGCGGCGTCCCCACGGCGCGCCCGTCCAGGTGGCGGCTATAGTTCTCAATGCCGGGGCAGTAGCCCATCTCCCGCAGCATCTCCATGTCGTGGCGAGTGCGCTGCTCCAGCCGGGCCGCCTCCAGCACCTTGCCGCCCGCCTTCAGCGCGTCCATGCGCTGGGCCAGCTCCTGTTCGATGGTCCGCACAGCGCTCGTCAGCTTGTCCTGCGACGTGACCCAGTGCTTGGCGGGATAGATGGAGATGTCCTGGACCTCGCCCAGGAACTCGCCGGTCACGGGGTCCACGCGCAGGATGCGCTCCACCTCGTCGCCGAAGAACTCGATGCGGATGGCTATCTCATCGTAGGCGGGCTGCAGCTCCAGCGTATCCCCCCGGACGCGGAACTTGGCGCGGGCAATCTCCATGTCGTTGCGCTCGTACTGCATCTCCACCAGGCGGCGCAGGACACGCTGTCGGGGGTGCTTCTCCCCTTTGGCCAGATAGATGACGAACTTCTCGTACTCGGCGGGCGATCCCAGGCCGTAGATGCACGACACCGACGCCACGATGACCACGTCCCGCCGCGTCAGGATGGCGCGGGTCGCCGCGTGGCGGAGCTTGTCAATCTCCTCGTTGATGTCCGCATCCTTCTCGATGTAGGTGTCTGTCTGCGGGACGTAGGCCTCCGGCTGGTAGTAGTCGTAATACGAGACGAAGTACTCGACGGCGTTCTCGGGGAAGAACTCGCGGAACTCGGCGTAGAGCTGCGCGGCGAGCGTCTTGTTGGGGGCAAGGACCAGCGTGGGGCGCTGGACGCTCTCGACGACCTTGGCGACGGTGAAGGTCTTGCCAGAGCCGGTCACGCCCAGCAGCGTCTGGAAGCGGAGACCCTCCCGGAGCCCCGCGGCCAGCTTCTCGATGGCCTGGGGCTGGTCGCCCGTAGGCTCAAACGGCGAGACGACGTGGAATGAAGGCATACGACTGCATCACCTGCCTGGCGCACGGATGTACGAGAAGATGATACCACGCGGCGAGTTGCGGGTTGTCTCTCAAGCCACCCTGAGTCCGCGCACGGGCTATAATCGTATGGCGTGGACGCGGCTCGTCGTCTCATCGCTGAACCCGGCCCGTTCTCCGCCAGAGACCTGGAGGGGCGTTTGCCCGCCGCCAAATAGAAATCCACATCGGCGTCAGGCCGACGGTGAGAGGAGAAACAATGGCGATTAGTTTAGACCCGGAAGAGCAGGAGTGGGCTTCGGTCATGGCGCTTCGGCGTCGCAAGATTACCGAGAAGCAGAGGCAGACGTTCGTGAGGTACATGGGCGAAATCCTCACGGCGTGCGGCATGGAGGCGAATACCCAGGGGACAAGGGAAACGCCCCAGCGCTTCATTCAGGCCATGATTGACGCAACCGAAGGCTACGAAGGCGACCCGAAGCTTCTCAAGGTGTTCGAGACGGAGTGCGGCGGCGGGCCCGATTGCAAGCTGAGTCAGGTGATAGAGGGACCGATTACGACCTTCTCGCTCTGTGAGCATCACGCCTTGCCGTTCCAGGGGCGGGCTTATGTGGGCTACATCGCCCATGAGCACATCATCGGCATTTCAAAGCTCACGCGCCTTGTTCGCCTGTTCGCCAAGCGATTCACCGTGCAGGAGCGCATGGGCCGGCAGATCGCCGACGCTCTGGACGCCATGCTGAAGCCCCACGGCGTGGCGGTGTACGTGGAGGCCCATCACCTGTGCACTCAGATGCGCGGGGTCCGCGAAATCCTTCCTCTGACGCGCACGACGTTCTGGCGGGGCGCGTACGAGAATGACTACTCGCTAAGGGCCGAGTTCTACACCGCATGCGGGCTGCAGCGTTGAGCGACATCACCCCTCTGGAGCCGCTCTACGACGAGCCTCATGACGACGCCGTCGCCGTGCCTCTTCCCACGGAGATGGCGCGACTCTACGGGCAGCTCCAGTTTCGCGCGCATCCGGGCCGCCCCTATGTCATCAGCAACTTCGTATCCACGCTTGATGGCGTTACCGCGCTCGGCGGGCCCGACCAGTCGGGCGGCGGCGCCATCAGCGGCTTCAACGCCCATGACCGCATGGTGATGGGGCTGCTGCGCGCCGTGGCCGACGCCGTGGTCATCGGCGCGGGGACGCTGCGCGCCGACCCGGCCCACGTCTGGACCTCGGAGTTCATCTACGCTCCGCTCACCGCAGAGTACCGTGCGCTGCGCGCCGCGCTGGGGAAGCCGCGCCCGCCGCTCACCGTCGTCGTGACGGGGCGCGGGACTATTGACACGGCGCTGCCGGTCTTTCAGTTGGGTCAGGCGCCTGCCCTGGTCGTGACGACTCCCGAAGGCGCGGGGGAGCTACGGAAGCGCGGCCTCCCGCAGTCGTGCGCGGTGGCGGTCGCGGGCGACGACGGCCCCATCGCCGCGCGGGGCGTCGTGGACGCCATCGTGCGCCATCAGCGGAACGACATCATCCTCGTCGAGGGCGGCCCGCGCCTGCTGGGCGCGTTCTTCGAGGAGCGGCTTCTCGACGAGCTGTTCCTGACCGTCGCGCCGCAGGTCGCGGGGCGGGACGGCGGCGTCGAGCGGCCCGGTCTGGTCGCGGGCAGGCTGTTCGCGCCGGAGCGGCCCGTGTGGGGGCGGCTGCTCAGCGTGAAGCGCGGCGACTCGCACCTGTTCCTGCGGTACGGGTTTGGGGAGGAGTAGGGAGACTGGCCCTACACCCGCACCGGCACGCCGCGCTCCGCCAGGTAGCGCTTGACCTGCGCGATGGTGTACTCGCCGTAGTGGAAGATGCTCGCCGCCAGCACCGCGTCCGCCTTGCCCGCGACGATGGCGTCGTACAGGTGCTCCGGCGTGCCCGCGCCGCCGCTCGCGATGACCGGCACGGTCACCGCCTCCGAGACCGCTTTCAGCATCTCCAAGTCGTAGCCCGTCTTGTGGCCGTCCGCGTCCATGCTCGTGAGCAGGATTTCGCCCGCGCCCAGGCTCGTGCCGAACTGCGCCCACGCCACCGCGTCCAGGCCCGCGGGTTCGCGCCCGCCGTAGATGCAGACCTCCCAGCGGGAGTCGGGGGACAGCGCCGCCGGGCTGCACGACGACGGCGGCTTCGACGTCGTCAGCCGTCGCGCGTCAATCGCCAGGACGATGCACTGGTTGCCGAAGCGGTGCGCCCCGTCCATGATGAGGTTGGGGTCGTGGCACGCCGCCGTGTTGATGGCGACCTTGTCGGCCCCCGCCAGCAACATCCGGTGCATGTCCTCCACCGAGCGGATGCCCCCGCCGACGGTGAGCGGAATGAACACCTGCTCCGCCACGCGCTTCACCACCTCCACCATCGTGTCGCGGTGCTCGGCGCTGGCGGTGATGTCGAGGAAGACGATCTCGTCGGCGCCCTGCTTGTCGTAGTAGGCGGCCAGCTCCACGGGGTCGCCGGCGTCGCGCAGGTTGACGAAGGAGGTGCCCTTCACCACGCGGCCGCAGTCCACGTCCAGGCAGGGGATGATGCGCTTGGTCAGCATGTGTTCCTACTGCTACGGCTGGCCGACTTGCAGCTTGACGGCGATGCCCCTCTCCCTGTGCTGAAGAATGGGGCAGAACAGGTCGTATGTGCCGCGCTCCAGGCGCACGGAGAGCACGTCGTTGCCGCCCGGCTCAATTTCCCGCGTCTGTTTCCGGACGCCCTGCCCCTCTATGCGCAGGATGTGGCGCATGGCGCCGTTATTGCTGACCAGAAACACCACCTCTCCCGGAGGACGCTGCGTATCCTTGATCTCCAGCTTCCACTCGCGGAGGCTGACGCGGGCTTGATCCCCCTGCTGGGCGCAGCCGGCGGCCAGGAGCGCGAGGACGACCATGCCGATGGCGAAAAGCGCTATGCGTAACTTCATATCCGCATCGAAAACATGCCATCCATTGTAGCGCCGCGCGTGGCGCTCTGACAACAGGGCGCGCCCGGCTCTCGGCAGAGCGATTCTCATGCATTTGGGCTTAGTCATATGCGATACTCCATGCTATAATGCCCTAAAAGTGGAGGTTTTAAAAATGGCTACTTCTCGAAAGAACTCAGTATTTCTCAAGAAGCTTGACGAAAACTTAGATGATGTGCTTGGCCGCCCCGAAAGTCCAGCGTTAGTGACTGATTTGCAAAAAAGACTACCGAAAGTAAATGAACAAACATTGAAGCTTATAATCGCTGCTTCATTCGCAATCTTGGATACTATTGATACCGACTGATACCGACAAAAAATCGTTAGACATAGTAAATATTTTCTAGGGGATGGAATATGCCAATCGGGCTTGCTTCTGATCAACTTTTTAGCACATTTTTGGCAAGTATAGTAAACGTCTTGGTGAAACGGCAGGGCAATTTGCTGCCTTGAAAACAGGAAGAGAGATTTGGACTTAACCTGATTTTTGAGGCTGTGTCTTCCCATTTCTTCTGCACTTCAGCTTTGGAGATAGTATCCGTCACAGTAGCCCTATTCGGGTGATTTCATTAGTTAGCTGATAGCATATAAAGCGAAAATAAATAAGGCTATCTTCAATAGTTTTCCACCCCATTTTTGACCTGCATATTCACTGGAAACTCCTTCCGGCAATTCTAGGTTGAGCCATGCTTATCCTATCCTTTTACTCAGAGGCATAATCTATTCACGCTTTGCCTCCGAGTGAGGATAGTTTAATACCTTTGGGGAATAGGGTACACCCCGTTGCATGAGAACCGGCAAAGTGGTTTTGTTGACAGACCCACGGGGCGGTGGTAGGCTGGGCTTAGACCCATACCCCCTGGGTGGGGGTATGTCAGGAAAAGAAGAGGCGGCAGCGCCCGACAGTGATAGGGGGAGAGATGCAGACCAACACGCGCACCGAATGTTTGAAGCGCCTCAGCTTCATCGAGGGGCACCTGGCGGGCATACGCAAGATGATCGAGGAGGACAAGTACTGCGTGGACGTCCTCCGGCAGACCTACGCCGTCCGCAAGGCCATTGAGAAGATGGAGGCCCTGATGCTGGAGGGCCACATGCACTCCTGCGTGGTGCAGGGCATCAAGGATGGGCGTGAGAAGGAGATCGTCGGCGAGCTGATGGACCTGTACAACGTCGGCAGAAAGTAGGAGGCGCGCCGTGACGACTCAGGCGAAAGACACACAGGAGGTCGTCCTGCCCGTGGAGGGCATGACCTGCGCCTCCTGCGTCATGCATATCGAGGAGGCGCTCAAGGAGGTGCCCGGCGTGCAGGTCGCCGAAGTCAACCTGGCGACGGAGAAGGCGCGTGTGGAGTTCGACCCGGCGCGGGCGAAGCCGGAGGCGCTGGTGAAAGCTGTGCAAGACGCGGGCTACGGGGTGCGCGCGGAGAAGGCGACGCTCGGCATCGGCGGGATGACCTGCGCCTCGTGCGTCGCGCGTTTGGAGGAGGCCATCGGCCAGACGCCGGGCGTGCTCTCCGTCAGCGTCAACCTGGCGACCGAGCGCGCGCAGGTGGAGTACGTCCCCGGCGTCGCGGGCAGGGCGGCCTTCCGCAAGGCCATCGAGGACGCGGGCTATCAGATGCTCTCCGCGGAGGAGGGCGATGCCGTCGAAGCGGAGGCACGGCAGCGGGCGCGCGCCATGCGGGCGCTCAAGCGCAAGCTTATCGTCGCGCTGGGACTGGGCGCGCTCATCCTGCTCGGCTCCTGGCCCGTCGTTCCCGGCTTCCGCGACCTGCCCATGCAGACGCAATTCCTGCTCCTCTTCGCGCTGGCGACGCCCGTGCAGCTCTGGGCGGGCTGGCAGTTCTACGTCGGCGCGTGGGGCGCGGCGAAGCACCGCACGACGAACATGAACACGCTCATCGCCGTGGGCACCACCGCCGCGTACCTCTACAGCGTTGCCGCCACATTCATCCCCGCGCTCTTCGAGACGGCGGGCTTCAAGCCGGAGGCGTACTTCGACACCGCCGCCCTCATCATCGGCCTCATCCTGCTGGGCCGCTACCTGGAGGCGAAGGCCAAGGGCGAGACCTCCGAGGCCATCAAGAAGCTCATGGGCCTCCAGCCACGGACGGCGCGCGTCGTGCGGGGCGACGCCGAAGTCGAGATACCCATCGCCCAGGTGGCGGCGGACGACGTGGTCGTCATCCGCCCCGGCGAGCGCGTGCCCGTGGACGGCGAGGTGGTGGAAGGGCGCTCCGCCGTGGACGAGTCCATGCTCACCGGCGAGAGCATCCCCGTGGAGAAGGGCGCCGGAACGCCGGTGTACGGCGGCACGCTGAACAAGACGGGCAGCTTCAAGTTCCGCGCCACCAAGGTGGGCAAGGCGACGGTCCTCTCGCAGATCATCAAGCTGGTTGAGGAGGCCCAGGGATCCAAGGCGCCCATCCAGCGTCTCGCGGACAGGATATCGAGCTACTTCGTTCCCGCGGTCATCGGCATCGCGGCGCTCACGTTCGTGGTCTGGATGCTCGTCGGGCCGGAGCCGCGCCTGACCTACGCGCTGCTCAGCTTCGTCGCGGTTGTCATCATCGCCTGCCCCTGTGCGCTGGGACTGGCGACGCCCACCGCCATCATGGTGGGCACGGGCAAGGGCGCCGAGCACGGGGTGCTCATCCGCAGCGCGGAGGCGCTGGAGACGGCCCACAAGCTCAAGGCTGTGGTGCTGGACAAGACGGGCACTCTGACGCGCGGCAAGCCCTCGGTGACAGACGTGCTGACGACGGGCGTTGAGGAGCGGGAAGTCCTGCGGCTGGCGGCGTCGGCGGAGCGCGGCTCCGAGCACCCGCTGGGCGAGGCCATCGTGGGCCGCGCGCAGGAGCTTGGCCTGGCGCTGGCGGAGGCGACGGAGTTCGCGGCGGTCCCCGGCCACGGCATCGAGGCGCGCGTAGACGGACACGCGCTGCTGCTGGGCAATCGCAAGCTGATGGCGGACCGCTCGGTAGCGCTGGACGACCTGGCCGAGCGCGCGGAGCAGCTTTCGGCCCAGGGCAAGACGCCCATGTACGTGGCTATGGACGGGCGCATCGCGGGCGTCATCGCCGTCGCGGACACAGTCAGGCCGGAATCGAAGGAGGCGGTGGCGCGACTGCACCAGCTTGGCCTGGAGGTGGTGCTGCTGACGGGGGACAATCGCCGCACGGCGGAGGCCATCGCGAAGGAGCTTGGCATTGACCGCGTGCTGGCGGAGGTGCTGCCGGAGCAGAAGGCGGAGGTCATCAAACAGTTGCAGTCGGAGGGCAAGGCCGTGGCGATGGTCGGCGACGGCATCAACGACGCGCCCGCGCTGGCGCAGGCGGACGTCGGCATCGCCATCGGCACGGGCACGGACGTGGCGATGGAGGCGGCGGACATCACGCTGATGCGCGGCGACGTGCGCGGCGTGGCGGCGGCCATCGCTCTGAGCAAGTCCACGGTGCGGACCATCCGGCAGAACCTGTTCTGGGCGTTCTTCTATAACGTGCTGCTGATACCGGTGGCGGCGGGCGTGCTTTATCCCATCTTCGCCAGCGTCGGCGGCGTGCCCACGGCACTGCGTCCGCTCCTGGGCGAGTACGGCTTCCTGAACCCCA
>JAUSIH010000100.1 GCA_030648205.1 Dehalococcoidia bacterium
TGTATCAGTTTGCCGTGGTAGGGAATGGGACTCTACCCGTCACACCGGCGAAGGCCGGTGTCCAGAGACGTGCGTGGGGGAGACGCTCTGATGGATTCCGGCTTTCGCCGGAATGACGACGACCTAACTGATACACTACCACGGGCCGCGACGACAAACGAAACGGCGCTCCACGTGTGCGGAGCGCCGTTCGTAGGGAGAACCAACAGGATGGTCAGCGGGCCGATTCGTCCTCGGTGGGATCGCTACCCTCAAATCAGGCATCTTCTTTCAAGGAATCCGTATCAGGAGCCCGCGTCACAATGTCCGGCGGCTCCTTATATTGATAGAGTAGGTCCATATACTCCAGGGCTGCCCGAATCGTCGTACGCGTCGAATTGAAAGCGTTTGCCACAGCTTTGGACCTGACAACCCCCTTGTCCATAGTTCCGTCCCATGTGTAGCCGAGCCTGTGGTACTCCTCAATTCGCTTCAGAATCGCCTGCACGTTCTGTTCCGTTAGGGGCTCAAGATGGATACTGTCATCCACGATGCTCCGCATCGCCGCTTCCGCAAGGTGGACATCGTCTGCACGGTTGCGTCGTGAGTCGTTCAGCCACTCTGGCACTTTGACCAAATCATTGCGCCCCTGATCCGAGAGGGTTTCTTGTACGAAGGGACTTGCCAAAGCGAGAACCACGTATACGCCTGACAACGGCGGCTGGCGCTTATTTGGAGCTAGCAGAGTCGCCAAGTTCACGTAGGCTTGGGCCCTAGAGCCAATACCCAACTTGCTAAGTAGCTCTACCTCATCGATGAGTATGACCCAGCCCTTGTATCCGACACGTCGCAATAAGAAAGCCAAAAACCGGAAGTAGTCAACAGTGTCCTGCTGAATGAGGAAACGTCTGGGCATTCCCATAGCCTCGTGGAAGTTCCCCCGATGTATTGCCCTGAGATCTCCCATGGTAAGTGGCGAGCCTGCCAGGTCATCGTAGAGTTGGGCCCGCTTGAGGACGTCTCCTTCCTTCAAGTAGTTCCTAAACACGTAGGAGATTTTGGGGTGCAGCTGCTTCTCGGCATATTCAGCGATGTCTTCCGTGACGGTCGCACTTGGGTGTAATCTGAGGAGAATGTCTTCGAACCCAGGGCGAGGCAGATCCTTTGCGGTTACCGCATGCGCGGCAGCCTCATACACCTTGTTGATGCGGTTGAAGGGGGTCTCCTTGCTAAGAACCACCCTACTGATTGCGAAGCCCTTATCCCGTGCGTTGTTCTCAATGGCGCTAAGCAGATGCGTCTTACCCTCGCCATACTCTCCGCACACTATCAAGGTGGCGCTTTCACCGTGGGCCACCCGATTCAGATTCTCCCCGCTCTTGTCTAGCAGACCGGCCTGTCCCTCCATTAGCACGCTGCTAACTTCACGAGAGGGGACACCTGCCCGTAGGGTCTCAATGATATGGCGCGCCTGTTGCTTGTCCATGCTACCCCCCTGCCTCGTTATCGGCGAGCATCTCTCTGAGGAGTCGCCGGTACACCCCATCTCCAGCCGACATTCCCAGAACGTCTCGGACGCGCGCTTCATCAAGGGGTCGAGTTTCCATGCCAAGAGCAATTAGGCGCTCGTGCAGAAGCCGTACGTCTTCTGGAGTGAGGCTGCTCGCTACAGCTCGATCTAGGTCCACGAGCTGACCGAATCGGTTGAACCATGATGATACGACCTCATGTTGTATGCGTAGCCATAGAGCATCGTAGGACTTGATGCCACGTGGAAGCTCAAGGAAGTCACGTTGCCCTGCCAGGACTAGCATCATCCCAGGGATGGACGGGAGGTTGTCCACCATCTCCCGAAGGCCCTGATACGCATCGGCAAGAGCAACATTCCCATATTTGGTGCGTCCCGTTTCGGAATTGCGACCCAGAGGCATGTCTTCCATCTGGTCAATAGCGATGAACAGACCGGTAAAGCCCTGCTGACGTACAAAGTCCGCCAGAGCGTGGAGCATGTCCCGAGCGTTGTAGCGATCGATACTCCGGGCCAGATAAATACGATGCAACTCTGCGGCCCGCAGTTTCTCCCCCCGAAGCCACCCAAGCAGCAGGTCGCGGTCTTCACGAGAGAGGTGTCGTACTCCCAGAACACCCAAGGCGAGCTGAGTAAAAGCAAGAGAGAAGTTCGGATCCACGTGCTCTCGCTTGAAGAGGCCGCCTAGCACCTGCTCTAGGTCGCGTTTGACCAGGGTGTCGATCCGCTGATGCTCATGGACAACCCAGGATAGGAACGTGCTGTTTGCTGGGACTTGGTTTAAGTCATATCCGAGTTTCTCGACCGCACGGTGGGCAAAGCGGTGAGCCAGATCTTCCATGTCAACCTGCCGAGCAATGGCGGCATAGACGCTATCGACATTCTGGATACGGATGTCAGGAGCAGGGAGAAACACAGCAACATAACCAAGCCCGCGTGCGTGCCCTATGAGTCGCCGAAGGAGGTGGGTTTTCCCAGCGCCTGGACGGCCTATTACAAACTTCATTTGACTGAACCCACTGGCAATGTAGCCACCAGGCTTCAGGTATTGTTCCACAACGAAAGCTTCCCATGCAGATTGCCCTACGGTTACGGCGTCCAACACATTTAGCTCTTCCGGTGGGCACCCCAGGCGAAGCAAATCTTTATCGCTCTGCCGGATAACGAGTTTCCCCATCGGAACCTCCTACTACCCTCGCCTAGTCTTTTCGAAAAGCGATGAGACCAAACTGTACCTCTCGACCGGAGGGATCCAGCACGCTGAGGTTAGTACGGGCCTCTCTTGCCGGTGCTAGGTGCACACGTCGCCCGTCTGGGGCATGGATCTCGCCAGATTTCAGAAGCCGGTGTAAGTCAAAGACGAAGAATACCTCAGGGTAATCAGTTCGCCATTGCCGCATAGGAACGAGACGCCGATAAATGTGACGGAGCCCCATCTCGTGGCCTGACATTCGCACCTTGTTTTTCGCACTCTCCATCTCTACGAGGTCGTCGTACGTAGCCTCAAGGTCGGCTAGGAAGTTTCTCGTATTGAAAGGACGGGCTAGCAGACGATCGCGTTCCGTCCGGATTACTTCAATGACGCTGGAGATACGCAGCCCTTTGTGGAGCTTGCGGTTAATCAGCACCCCCATCCTCCGGGCGTCTACTTGGAGCCGAAGTGGGTAGATAAGATATCGCGGGAACTGTCCTTCCACAGCCAAGTCAGATGCCGCGCAAGCGTTTCTGAAATCGGCATCGAATCGGTCGAGCAAGTAGGCTTTAAGGTCGTATGATGCCGCGACAGTGAGAGCACCTTCGAGCGTGGAAGGAATCTGTTCCCACACCCTTTTCAGTTGTGACAATGCGTTTGACAGCGTTGCCAAGTCTCCGACCGCCTGTGCCATTTGTGCGGTCTTCCACAACTTGGTGATCTGACGCGGGAGAGGCACCAACGGCTGAATCGCCTGTTGAAGCTCACGATCGAGCCACTGCTCAAGAGGTTCCATGACATTTCCTCGACAAGGTCTTAGTTACACGCGTTGAACCCACACTCCCGGAGCCCTCGGATTCCCCAGGATTGCACTCTAGCGTGCCGTCGCTGGATTCATGCGCTGCGAGACGCACTATACACTATACAAGTCCTTGCAGAGCGCCTAACTCGAGTCGTTCCGCTTTATTCGCGGGTTGGCGATCCCTTTGATGCACCGCGGAGAGCGCGGCTACGGTCGCCCCGCCTTCAGAACGCTGACGGCTACTTCTTCTTGCGCTTGATGAGCTTGGTCTGGATGTAGGAGTTGCCGAACATGGGCAAGTGGACGGAGTGGTACCCGCCCGGCCCGCCCGCCACGATGATGGCGACCTGCTCGGCCCGCGCCAGGAAGCGGACATAGCCGTTCTCTATCTGGCCGTTCTCCCGCGAGAGCATCGTGTCCGTGCGTATCTTCGGCAGCCAGTCCACGGGTATCTTCAGGGTGTCCACGAAATACTGCTTGACCTGCTCCTTGGTGAACTTCTGCGCCAGCACGTCGGCGTGGGGCGGGCTGAACATGAAGCCCGTCTCGCCCTGGCCGTAGAAGGGGAACACGTTCGTCGAGCCGGCGCCGATGGCCGCCGCGCGGAATCCGAGGATGAGGTCGTCCGCCGTCATGCTGTCAATGTCCACCATGTTCGTGGTGCCCGTCGGCGACCAGACGGTGACGGTGCTCTCCTCTTTCTTGAAGCCGCGCTCCACGTGCAGCGGCGCCCACGGGCTTTTCTCCTCAAGCTCGCCGACGCACATGGTGTACGCGCCGGGGAACTTGTGCGTGCTCTTGCACACCTCGCCGGGGACGCGCCCCGCCATGTTCATCATGGCGAGGCTGACCGCGCGGCCTATCGTCGCGTTGGCGCGGAAGCCCGGCCCCAGCGTGCTGTACGAGCCGTTGATCTTCAGTTCGTGGCGGATGGGGCCGTTCACGATGACCATCGGCACGGTCGGGTTCGTGGTCGTGTTGATGCCGTAAAGCTCGAAGGCGGGCGCGGCCAGCGCCTCGAGGGCGGCAACGACGACGGGGAAGTAGTCCGGCAGGCAGCCCGCCATCACGGCGTTCGCGGCGAGCTGCTCCACAGTGCACGCCGAGCGGCGCGGCGGCAGCTCCGCGATGACGGACTCTGGCTTCAGGTCAACGGTGTCCAGGAACGCGGCGACGCGATCGCTCGTGGGCGGGACGATGGGCAGGCCGTCGGAGCAGGTCTGCTCCAGCGCCCACTTGTAAACGGAGTCATAGGAATCGGCTACTTGCACTCGTTGGGCCGGCATGCGTCCTCTCTTCTCGTTGTACTTAGAGCCTATCCGATAACTCGCCGCCCTGGTTCGACAGGCTCACCATGAGCGGCGAGTAAACCCCGCTCACCCTGAGCTTGTCGAAGGGAGCCCGTCGAAGGGCGAGCGAATGAGCACCCCCGGATTCCGGATAGGCTCTTATTCCGGAGACCGGAGTGGCCACCGCCGCGTTAGTGGGGTGCGGCTGCCTTCTGCGGCTTTTGCGTCTGCGCCTTCTGGACCTTGGAGACGATCTCCGCGTACTTCTCGTCCGCGAGCTGCTTGATCTTCTCCTTGGGCAGCGTCTCGAACGGATGCGGCACGACCACAGTCGGAAGGTCCGGATAGCCCAGGGAGCGCGCCGCACTCTTGAAGAGGCTCACGAACTCCTCGGTCACCAGGCTGACCGTGGGAACGCCCTTCTTCTGCATCTCCACCGTGTCGTGGACACACCACGACGTGCAGGAGCCTCAGGCCGCGAGGCCGAGGATGGCGACGTCGCTCTCCTCGATGAACTTCTGCAGCTTGCCGGAGCGCACGGGCAGGCCCTTCGCCCTGTCCAGCAGGATGGGGTCGCGGATCATGTCGAAGCGCGGGATGGCGCGCGGCTGGTAGTCCTTCTGCAGCTTCTCTTCGATGTGCTGCATGAACAGGTCGAAGTTGTTCCACTGGATGCGAAAGCCGATGGACTTGCCGTGCAGGTCGTCCACCGGCGGAGCGAGCTTCGCTCTCTTGTCCTGCAGCGGCGCGACGGGGCTGACCAGTTCCAGCATCTTCGCGGTCGTCATGAGGCCTCCTTCAGCCAGACTCTGTCGAGATTGTTATAGAGCGGCGTGAGAACGTCGTTGATGACTGGCAGTAATGTAGCACCGGCGGCTATCGGTGTCAACGAAGCGGACGTGAGCGTATGGCGGAGGGAGTGGGATTCGAACCCACGAACCCTTGCGGGTTAACGGTTTTCAAGACCGTCGCCTTAAGCCGCTCGGCCACCCCTCCGCGTATATGGGCTGCTTACCACATTCTACCGCACGGTGGCTCAGAGCGCTGATGACATTTGCAGAAAAGCCGAAGTCGGCGGTGGTAGCCACCGACTTCGGTCGTAGATGCTTGGGGACAGGCTGCTAGTCCTTGGAGTTCTTGGTGATCAGCTTGCCGGTGAACGTGCCGCCACCAGCCAGCCCGCCCTGGACGGACGGTATGCCGACGATGCCCACCAGCGTGACGTTGATCGCGCCTTTGCCTTGTAGGCCATGGCTGTTCAACTCCCAGGTGCCTGTGTCCGTCACCTTGTACACCGGCACGGGCGGGCTCATCGGAACGAATCCGACGACGATTCCACTGATGGCGGCCTTCATCTCACCCTTGAGTTGCTTCCCGGCGTACTGCCCCGCAGCGGGCACCAGGGCAAACTTGCCCTCGAGCTTGCCACTGAAACTGCCGTCGGCTTTGACTGTTATCTCGGAATCATGGACAGTCGTGATGGCCCCGTTCAGTGCAGCCACGTCGCATGCCAGCGCCCCCTG
Source organism: Dehalococcoidia bacterium (assembly GCA_030648205.1). NCBI lineage: Bacteria > Bacillati > Chloroflexota > Dehalococcoidia > Dehalococcoidia bacterium. The sequence continues at coordinate 6,314 of JAUSIH010000100.1, forward strand.
CGTTTGCTCACGGTGGGTCTGGACCTCGCGGTCGTCCAGCTTGATCTTGCCGGGGTTGGTCACTCCCAGAGTCGCGGTGCAGTTCAGCGGCGTCGCGCTGTCCGCATAGGCGACCAGAGGGGATACCGCCACCAGGGCTACGAGAGCCAACGCCAGGAGTGCCTTCCGCATACATCCTCCTTTGCCACATCATCACCAGCCTCGATGTGTTAACGGAAGCGGTGCCATATGATAGCAGAGGAGAATGGCTTTTGCAAAATGTATATCTGGCGCACGTTCTACGGAGCTCTCAGGCGATAGGCGCAGTGGACAGTCGCGCGTGCTGGGCATGGTGGTTCGCACGCTGCGCAAACAGGAGGGGTATCACTCGGCGGAACGGCTCTCGGGGGAAAGCATGCCTGCCGCCTTCAGGAACAGGGTTGCGGCATGCACCCTGGCGTTCTCCGTCTTACAATGACCCGGCGGAGCGGCTATACTGGGCGCACGCGTCCTGGGAGAGGCGGACAGCCATGAAAATCGAGGTCAGGGAACGCGGCATGCAGCGCGTGCGCAAACAACTTCGCAGTACGACGTAACGGAGGCGTGACATGGCAAAAACATCCTCGGAGAAGTACATCGTCAAGCCGCAGAAGATCCGTGACCTGGCGTACCACTACATGGTGGAGGCCGAGAAGGAGTTGGGGCCGTCGTTCAGGATGATGGACAAGAGCGTCGTGCCGGAGTCGGACATCACACTCATCGTCCGCAAGATCGAGCGCGACCCCGGCCCGGGCTACAAGAAGACGGAGATGCACACCCACGACGTGAATAAGGTCTACGCCTTCGTGGGCGACGGCCTGAAAAGCGAGGTCATCATAGGCGATGACCACCACATCATCACGGCGCCGGGCGCCGTCTTCATCCCCGCGGGCACGAAGCACGGCTATCGGCCCATCAGCGGCACAGGCTACCTCATCATGACGATGCGCAAGGGGGAGTACCCGTAATCCCCCCCCCTCGCGCGGCCCTGACCCGCGGCTACTTGCGCCGCAGGTCGTTCACGGAGGCGACGGGCATGCCGTCCTTCCGCGCAATGACCTTCGTGATGGGCTTGGACGGGTCGCCGTGCGTGGGCATGAACAGGCCGTGCATACCCACCGCGCCGACGACGGCGATGAAGATGTCCTCCCACTTGTCGGCGATTGGCAGCTCGGCCATCGGCACGCCCCAGTTGTACTGAGGACGGCGGAGCTGGTAGTGCTGAATCTCCTCCGGGTGCAGCTTGCCGATGGGGTAGCGGGCGTTGGTGAACATGAACCGCTTGACATCGTCCTTGCTGTAGCCTGCCTTCGCCAGAATCTGCGCGTGGCCGGGATTGAGCACCAGCAGGGACGGGCCGCCGTGGAACGTGTTGTTCGTGCCCATGGCGGACATGGCGTTGGCGGCGGTGGACAGGATGACGCCCGGGCTGGAGGCCCACGTCACCCAGTTCTGCGCGCTGAGCACGCCGATGACCGTCACCGCGCTCGACCCCTTCGGCGCGCCGCGCTCCTCGGCCAGCGACGGCCACGGCGACTCCGCCTCGTTCTCCGCGGCGCAGAACGTGTACTTGTGCGGCAGCCCGTGAATCGCCTTGTCGATAGTGCCGGGCACGCCGCCGCCGATGTTCATCATCACCAGCCGCAGCGCGCGACCAATGGTCGCGTTGGAGCGTCGCCCCTGCCCGAAGGCGTTGAAGCTCCAGTTCATGTCCAGTTCCTTCGCGATGGGGCCGTTGACCAGCACGAGCGGCGCGATGGGGTTTGTGGTCGCCTGGATGGTGTAGAGGTTGAACGCGGGCTCAGCAACCGCCTGCACGGCGGCGAGCACCACAGGGAAGTACTCCGGACGGCAACCCGCCATCACCGCGTTCACCGCGATCTTCTCGACCGTCGCCTTGCCATCCCTGGGCTTGATGACGCCGACGACGTCGTCTGGTGAGCGGTCGGTGTACGCCATCATGGCGCCCACCAGGTCGTCCGTCGGCGGGATGATGGGCAGGCCGTCCGTCCAGCCCCGCTGATAGAAGACGTCCAGCGCGTCGTAGGCGGACGCGGGCGACTCGATATCCGCCAGCTCTTCGGTGTTTTCCTTCACCTTCGCCGCGCCGCTCTTCCTGGCCCACGGGCCGGCCGCGTGCTCCTTGAGCAGGGTCTCGACCTTGGTCGTCAGCGCATGGACGACGCCGTCAACCATCGGGTCCGCGGAGTCGGCTATCTGCTGGTCGGTGAAGCCGAAAAACTCGTGCGGGATGGTGACGATGGGCAGCTCGGTCAAGCCCATCTGCGACGCCTCGCGGTGGCCCAGCGCGTCGAAGCCGACCGCCGCGAGCACGGCGCTGGCCACGCCCCGCTTCTCGAACTGGATTGCATCGTGGACACTCCACGTTGTGCAGCCCCCTCAGATGCCGAGGCCCGTGACGACGATGTCCGCCTTCTTCGCGACCTCGTCGATGTTGGCGCAGGGCATGCCGGAGCGGTTCTTGCGGACGTAGATGACGTTGGCGAACTTGAACCGCTCCTTGAGCCGCTGCTGCACCCGGCCCAGGAAGATGTTGGCGCCCTCCTTGCCGTTGTCAACGATGGCGAGCGTCTTGCCGTCGAGCGCCGTGGGGCGCGGCGCAAGCATCTGGTTCTTCGTGTCGGCCTGGCCGACGGGGTTCTTCAGCCTCTGGCGCGGGGACAGGGCCTGCGTGGTCATCGTCGCCTCCTGTATGTGACGCCCGTGAGTGTCTTCCGCGTTCGCGTGGAGTGTTCATTATCGTACAGGAAGCGGCCTGTAGGCAAACAGGCGGCTTCCTGTCATCTCCTGGCGCGGACCCTGCCGAAGGGAAACGTCAACCCAGGAGTGCGCCATCCCGTCGTAACTCCGCCGTAACACAGACGTAACACGACTGTAATATTGCGCGTATACCGTAAAGTCGGCCAATTGTGAAAAGGAGGACAATCCCCATGTCCATTCCGTCCTGGCCGACCCTCTGGACGGGCGTCTTGGCAACCGAGGTCAGCGCAGGCGACACCGCGTGGGTGCTGACCTCCATCGGCCTGGTGTTGCTGATGACACCCGCTCTCGCCTTTTTTTACGGGGGCCTGGTGCGCGGAAAAAACCTCCTGGGCACTATCACGCAGAGCTTCGTGGTCATTGCGCTTATCAGCGTCCAGTGGGTCCTGTGGGGCTACACCCTGGCCTTCGGCCCCGACAAGGGAGGCATCATCGGCGGGCTGGAGTGGTTTGGGCTGAACGGCGTGGGGTTTGAGCCTAACCCGGCCTATGCGGCGACCATTCCTCACCAGGCCTTCATGGCCTTCCAGATGATGTTCGCCATCATCACACCCGCTCTGATCTCCGGGGCCTTCGCCGAGCGCATGAAGTTCAGGACTTTCCTCGTGTTTATCCTCCTCTGGTCCACGCTGGTCTACGACCCGCTCGCACACTGGGTCTGGGGCAACGGCGGCTGGTTGCACAAACTTGGCGCACTCGACTTCGCGGGCGGTGTCGTTGTCCACATCAGTTCGGGCGTCGCCGCTTTGACCGCGGCTATTGTCTTCGGCAAGCGCCTTGGATTCGGCAAGGAGGCAATGGAGCCGAACAACATCCCCTTTATAATTCTGGGCGCGGGACTACTCTGGTTCGGCTGGTTCGGATTCAATGCAGGCAGCGCCCTCTCGGCGGGCGGACTCGCCGTCAACGCCCTCATTGTGACCAACACCGCGGGAGCTATTGGAGCTCTGACGTGGATGACCCTGACCTGGCTCTTTGGCGGCAAGCCGAGCGTGGTAGGCATGGCGACCGGCGCCGTGGTCGGCCTTGCGGCCATCACCCCCGCGTCCGGCTATGTGACGGCCATGGCGGCTATCATCATCGGCATGAGCGCGGGCATCCTTTGCTTCCTGGCCTGCCGTCTGCGCGCCAGATGGGGGCTCGACGACTCGCTGGACGTCTGGGGATGCCATGGGATCGGCGGCACATTTGGAGTTCTGGCCACGGGCCTCTTTGCCACCAAGCTGATTAACAGCGCTGGCGCCGACGGCCTCTTCTACGGGAATCCTAACCAGTTCCTCATCCAGATCCTGGCTGTCGCCGTCACCTGGGTTTTCTCGTTCGTCATGACCTGGATTATTCTGAAGGTCCTTGACGCTCTCATGGGCCTGCGCGTCTCTGAAAACGAGGAGACGCGAGGGCTTGATCTCGCGCAGCACGGCGAGACAGCGTACGCCGATTAGTCTGGCGAAGATTGCGGCGCGGGTGCGGAACGCAAGCGAAGGGGAAGGCTCCCGCCTTCCCCTTCGTTGAGCAGATGCCTGTGGTGGCCCGCCGGGTGGCTACCTCCGCGCGCCCGCTTTCTGCATGTGCTCCGCTATCTGCTGAAGCTCTTTCTTGAACTGGACAACGTCATAGTCTATCCCGGCCAGGAACGCGCTGTCGCGGGCGACCACGCTCGCCACGCGGATGGCCTCTTTGATCTCCGGGTCGGTGGCGCCGCTGAGCTGAGCCAGCCCAGTGAAAAAGGGCACTCAGTAGCGGCAGTGAGGGGGGACGTTCGGTCCCCCAAGCCTCGACCCCCCCCCCGCATCAAAAGCTGACCACACTCGATTCGGAGACCAGGCTAGCGAACTTGATGGGATCCATGAACGAGGCGTTCAAAGTCTTGAGGTCCGCTTCGGTCACCCCACGGGCGACGGAGCAGGCGCCTCAGACAAACACCGGGACATTCCCTTTAACCACCTTGTCGATCAGCTCGGGGAGCGGTGGGAAGCCGACACCATGAACCGTCTTCGCGATCGCCGCCTTTGCCACATAGACCCCTTCTCCAACGAGGACGATCGTAACCTCCTTGCCGCCGCCTAAAGCCCCCACTGCGGTAATGAACGCTAAGGTACACTTGGTTGGATCGTCCGTCGCGTGCGTGGCGACTGCCAGTATCTTGGCCATCTTGCTCTCTCCTTTGCCCTTTTGCTAGACCTTCTGAATGATGAACCGGAAGACAGGTTTGTCTCCGTCGATGAGCTCACAGGGATATCCCAGTTCTCGCATGAGCATCGGGATCGTCTGTTTGGCAGGGTAGTAGTCTGTCACGACCTGGAGCAGTTCCCCTGCAGCCATTTCGTTGAGGGTCATGCGCGTATCAAACGTCGGACCGGGGCAGACCTTGCCCCGGAGATCAAGGCGACGCTCAATCTTCTCGGCTCCCATGATGCACCGCCTCCCCGTTTGCAATGACGCGGTTTCGCTCGATGCCCCTAACATTGAATCCGGGATTTCCCATTTCAACCCGCCATGGAGGCATGCTCGTCCAGCACCTTGTCGGACATCTGCTGCACGAACCCCGGTATGATGCCCATGCTTTCCTTGATGTCCCGTAGAACGTCCTGTCTTGCCATTTTCACCCTCCCCTTTAGCGATGCGCAGAGGCTACAATAGATGACGGAAGTTGTCAACATTGTAATATATTTCACATAATTCAGTAAAAATAGATGACGGTCATAAAAGAAGGTGATGGAACGCCAAGCGCCACAATGCCCGCCAGTAGGGTACACTTAGCATTATGGATGCAAACACATCATGCGCTCAACGTCTGGCGGGAGATACGCCTGTAGCGGCGGCGCGGCGGTTCTGCATCGGACTCAGGGGGAGGGACACAGGTCATGACAAGCACGGCCATTGACGTTCGGCGCGCCGACGCGCGCTTCCTCACGCGGACAGCGTGGCTGGAGTCGCGCCACTGCTTCAGCTTCAACACGCACTACGACCCGCGGAACATCCACCACGGGCTGCTCCTCGTCAGCAACGACGACACCGTCAGGCCCGGCACCGGCTTCATGACGCACCCGCACCGGGACATGGAGATCGTGACGTGGGTGCTGGACGGGGAGCTGGAGCACAAGGACACACTGGGCAACAAGGACATCATCTATCCGGGGTTGGCCCAGCGCATGAGCGCGGGCCGAGGCATCTGGCATTCGGAGATGAACCCCGGCAACGACAAGGACGTGCACTTCATTCAAATGTGGGTCGTGCCCGACACGGAGCGCATCGACCCCAGCTACGAGCAGCTCGACATCAACGCGCAACTCGCGAAGGGCGGACTGGTCCCGATTGCGTCGGGGAAGGGGCATGACACGGCCATCGCCATCCGGCAGAAGGGCGCGGCCCTGTGGGGCGGCCGCCTGAAGCCCGGCGAGTCCGTGCGGCTGCCCGACGCCCAGTACCTGCACCTGTACGTCGCGAAGGGCGGCGCGACGCTGGAGGGCGCGGGCGCGCTCGCCGCCGGCGACGCCGTCCGCCTGACCGCCGCGGGAACGCCGACGCTCACCGCCGACCCCGTGGCCGGCGCCGAGGTGCTCGCCTGGGAAATGACGCCGCAAAAGGCGTGAGCAGACGCCTGTTGCCTTACACGGCGCTCGGATTGCGCTGCGCCAGCAGCCCGCGCCGGGGGGAGAAGAGCAGCGCCAGCAGAAAGGCGAGGGTCGTCACCAGGACGATGGCCGCGCCGGACGCCACCGCCAGGTAGTAGGACAGGTACAGCCCGACCACTGCGCAGATGAGCGACACGCCGACCGCCACAAGCATAATGTGGTGGAAGCGGCGCACCAGCAGCAAGGCCGTGGCCGCGGGCGTCACCAGCATCGCCACCGCCAGCACAATGCCCACCGCACGCAGCGCGACGATGGTGGTCAGCCCCAGGACTATCATGAGCAGGTACTGCAGCAGGACCACGGGTACGCCGGAGGCGGCGGCCATCGTGGGGTCATATGCGGTGAACAGCAACTCTTTGTACAGCAGCACCACAAACAGCAGGACCACGACGCCCATGATGGTGATGGCCACCAGGTCGTCCATGCCTACCCCCAGCACGTTGCCGAAAACGAAGGCGAACAGGTCCACCGTGTAGTTCCGGACCCGGCTCATCATCAGCACGCCCAAGGCGAAGACCCCGGCGAAGATGATGCCGATGGCCGTGTCCAGCGGCACCCGCGCCGTCCGGCCCACCCACGTGATGGCGACCGCGGAGAGGACGCCCGTCACGACGGCGCCCAAGTACACGTTCCCGCCCACCAGGAAGGCCATGGCCGCGCCGGTGAAGGCGCAGTGAGCCAGCGCGTCGCCGACGAAGGCCAGCCCCTTCATCACCACAAACGTGCCGATGACGGCGGAGACGACGCCCACGAGCGCCACCGCCAGCAGCCCGCGCTGCATGAAGGGGAAGGCCAGAGGCTCCATCAGAGGGTTGAGCAAGATGCCCAGCATATTATCCATGGACGATAAAGATTCTCCCGTCTACGTTCACCCACAGCATGTGCCGCTGAAACGTCTCGTTCAGCATGGCCTGGGTCATGGCCTCCCGCGGCGGCCCAAAGGCCACGACGCGGCGGTTGAGCAGCAGCGCCAGCTTGAATTCAGCGGCCACGCAGGAGAGATCGTGCGTCGCCGCTATGACCGTCCTGCCCTCCGCTGTCAACACATGGAACAGCTTTATCATGTCGTGCTGGGCCGTCGCGTCCAGCCCGGTCATCGGCTCGTCCAGAAGCATGATCTCGGGGTCGCTCGCCAGCGCCCGTGCGAGCAGGACCCGGCGCTGCTGGCCACCGGACAGCTCGCCAATCTGGCGTTCGGCCATGTCCGTCAGCCGCACTTTCTCCAGGGCGCGGCGCGCCGCCTCCCGCTCTGCTTTTCCGGGACGGCGAAAGAGGCCCAGCCGCGAGTAGCTCCCCATCATCACCACGTCAAAGACGGTGACCGGGAAGCCCCAGTCCACCAGCTCCACCTGGGGCGTGTACGCCACAAGTCCGCGGGCTTCCCGCACGGGGCGCCCCAGCACATGGACGCTCCCTTTCCAGGGCGCGACCAGGCCCAGGATGACCTTGAGCAGCGTGGATTTTCCGGCGCCGTTGGGCCCCACTACGGCCAGCAGCGAGCCACGCGGCACGGAGAAGCTGACGTCCTGCAGCGCCGCGGTCTGGCGGTAGCCCGCCGAGAGGCCGGTCACTTCCAGCGCAGCCAGGCCCGCCGCGACGGGGAGTTCTTGCACAGAGGAGGAGACGCTCATCGCTGGCCTCCCAGTCCCTCTACTATCTGGCGCGCGTTAAAGCGCATCATGTCCATGTACGTGGGCACCTTCTCGTCGAGGGCGTCGCTGTAGAGCGTCCGCACCTGGGCCCCGGCGTCTCGCGCTATCAGCGCCATCACACGGGGGTCAAACCCCACCTCCGTGAAAACGGTACGGACATTTTCTTCTTTAAGCGTTCTGGCCAGCGTCGCCATGTCGGCGGCGCTAGGCTCTGAGCCCGGGTTTTGCAGCACCACGCCGACGATCTTCAGCCCGTAGCGCTGGGCGAAGTAGGGAAAGGAGTCATGAAAGGTGACGAGCTTGCGCTGGGTCTCCGGAATAGCCTTGACTTGGGCCTCTATCTCCCCGTCCAGCGCGTCCAGCTTGTCCAGATAGGCCGCCGCGTTGGCCTTGTATACAGACGCGCCCGCGGGGTCATACTGCGATAATGCGTCGCGGACGCGCCCCACGTAAATCATGGCGCGGCGCATGTCCATCCACATATGCGGGTTGCCGCCGGGCGAGTCCTCGTCTTTGATCACAGGCAGCCCTTCCGCGAGCGCCACCCGGACCGCGTCCCGGCGCGCCTGGTTCTGTATCACCTTTATGGCGGCCGCCTCAAGGTCCAGGCCATTGAAGAAAATAACGTCCGCCCGGCTGATGACGACCGCGTCCTGCGGTGTTGGCTGGTAGGTTTCCGGCCCGGAAGCCGGTGGGAGGATGGCGGTCACGTCCACGCGGCCGCCGCCCACGTTGCGGACGAAGTCGGCGAAGAGCGGCAGCGTGGTCACCACCTGCACTTTGTCCGAGCTTGCCGCGGGAGCGCCTGAACCTGTGCAGGCGGTGAGCGCCGCCAGCAGCATGAAGAGCAACGACGCCAGGATATGTCGGTTTGAGTGACGCATGCGGCCTTTCTGTACCTTCCTCTACGTTGCGCGCGTGAGAAGCGGCGGAATATCTATCGCCCGCCCGTGGGCGCCCGCGCGGCCCGTCCGCTCGGGGGCGGGCTGGGAACGCGAGACATTGTCTCATATTGCGTTGTGTCTATGGTGCGCTCTGGCCTCTTTACACCCCGGGGCGTGCCTGCCGCCTGGCAGACGGAACAGCGCCCGTATATCTCCAGCCAGTGGCCCTCGGCGGTGAACCGCGACTTCTGCGCCACGCGGCGCATTGTCGCCTCCAGCGACCCGTCCACCAGGTCCTCCACTCGCTCACAGCTCAGGCAGACCATGTGATGGTGGTGGTCGGGATAGCTCAATCGATATCTGAAGCGACCGCCTTCCAGCATGACCCGGCAGACCACGCCCAGCTCGACAAGGAGCTTCAGCGTGCGGAACACCGTGGCCCGTCCCACGCCGGGCATGTCCTCGGCCAGGTCCTCCGCGCTGAACTGCCCGGGCCATGAGAGGACGGAGGCAACCACCTTCCTGCGGGGTGCCGTGACCCGGTGCCCCTGCGCCTCCAGCCGCGTGACGGCGGACGCGATGCGCGACAGTTTTGTCCGGTCAGTTCTTGATACCATGTCTCAGTTATGATACGGCGGCCCGCGGCGCCCGTCAAGAGGGCGCGCCGGTTTGCCCCTCTCCTAGCCCTGTGCTATCATGGCCCTATTCGACGCTATGGAAAGGGCCTCTTTGTCCTCCGTGCAAGCCCGCGTCATCCCTGACGTCCCCTGGACGTGGATGGATGTGGTCAAGGCGACCGCCGCCGTCGCTCTGTTCGTGCTGGCGGTCGGCGTGGCCGTGAACGTCCTGCTGGGGCCGGCGCGGCCCCAGCCCATCGGCTTGCCCGTCCTGGTCCTAGCGGGCATCGAGCTGGGCCTAGGCGCCATCGCTCTGAGCTTCACTCTGGGCAAGTATCGGTGCGGCCCGGAATACCTCGGCCTGCACACGGGTCCCAGTCCCCGCGACCTGCTCCTCGTCCTTGGAGTCGTGCTCACGGGGTTTCTCCTCAGCGCGGGCTATTTCCAGGCGGTCCACTTGCTGGGTTGGAGCGTCCTGCTTCCTCCGTCGCTGCCCAGCATGCTCCGGCTCACGGGGACGCCTGTGGGCGTGGGGCTGGTCGCGGCGGTGCTCGCCCCTCTCGCTGAGGAGGTGTTCTTCCGCGGCTTCGTCTTCAGGGCGCTCGCACGGAAGGCGGGAGTCCCGGCGGGCATCGTCCTCAGCTCGTTGCTGTTCGCCGTGGGCCACATGCAGGTGGGCGTCCTCGTGCCCACGTTCATCCTGGGCCTTCTGCTGGCGTGGCTCTACTGGCGCACCTCATCTCTGTGGAACGCCATCTTCGCCCACTTCGCCTTCAACCTGGTCGCGCTGGCCGTGTCACTCTAGGGTGTATGGCGGTCGTCGAGCGTTGGGTGCGCACACCGTGAGCAGACTTGTCGCCGCCTTCGACAGGGCCAGAGGCCAGGGCCGCCTGGCCCTCATCCCTTTTCTGACGGTCGGCTACCCTGACGTGTCCGCAACCCCGGACCTGGTCTCCGCCGTGGTGGCGGGCGGCGCGGACATCGTGGAGCTGGGCGTGCCCTTCAGCGACCCTCTGGCCGACGGCGCGACCATTCAGAAGGCCAGCGCCGCGGCACTGGGCCAGGGCGTCACCCTGCTGACGTGCCTGGAGACAGCCGGGACCCTGCGCCGCCGAGGCGTGGACGCCCCCCTGGTGCTGATGGGCTACTACAACCCCTTCCTCGCATACGGCCTGGAGCGGTTCGCCCGCGACGCCGCGCGCCAGGGCGTGGACGGAGTCATCGTCGCCGACCTCCCGCCGGAGGAGGCGGAGCCGTTCCACGGGCTGTGCCGCGCCCAGGGGCTGGACATGGTCTTTCTCCTGTCGCCCACCAGCACGGACGCGCGCGTCAGGCGCGTCTGCCGGCTGGCCAGCGGCTTCATCTATTGCGTTTCGCTCACCGGCGTCACGGGCGCACGCCAGGAGATGTCGAGCGCCGTCGCGGACCTGATACGGCGCATCCGCGGGCACACCACGCTCCCCCTGGCCGTAGGCTTCGGCATCTCCACGCCGGAGCACGTGCGAGCGGTGGCCGGCCTGGCGGACGGGGCCATCGTGGGCAGCGCCCTGCTGGACGCCATCGGCGGGGCGGCCCCGGCGGAGAGAGCAGCGGCGGCGCGGGCGTTCGTGGCGCATCTGGCGAGCGCGGCAAGGATCGCCCGTCCCTAGTCGGCCCCGGTCCCTGTCGCGGCTGCAAAAGCCTTGCCGCGTCATGGTATTATGGAATGGTTTGGCGACACATCTGAGGAGGTTGGATGGCGATGGCGTGTCGAGGTGTCCGCGGGGCGACCACGGTGACGGCCAACACCAAGGAGGCTGTTGTTGAGGCGACCCGAGAGGTCCTTGAGAAGATCATCGAGGCCAACGGCATCGCCGCGGAGGATGTAGCCTACGCCCTGTTCACGACGACCCGGGACGTCAACGCGGAGTTCCCCGCAGTGGCGGCGCGGCTGATGGGCTGGGACAAGGTGGCGCTGATGTGCGGCCACGAGATGGACGTGCCGGACGCGACCAAGGGCGTCATCCGCGTCATGGCGCTGTGGAACACGGACAGGCGCCAGGACGAGATTGTGAATATCTATTTGCGCGGCGCGGCCCATCTGCGCCAGCGGGGCGTGGAGGGCCAGAAGGCCGCTTCCGCCCCTTCGGCAGGCAAGCCTGGACGACCGCAGGCAGGTCAATAGCAGTCCATGGAGGAATTCCAATGATTGTCGTCATGAAGCAGGACTCTCCCGCGGAGCAGATTGCAGCGGTACAGAAACGCATTCAAGAGCTGGGCTTCAAGACCCAGGTCTCCAAGGGAGAGGAGCGCACCATCATCGGCGTGGTGGGCAAGACCTATCCAGAGCTGCGGGACGACCTGGAGACGCTGCCCGGCGTCGCGGAGGTCATCCCCATCAGCCGGGCCTACAAGCTCGCCAGCCGTGAGTTCAAGCCCGAGGACACGGTCGTTCAGGTGGGCAACGTGAGCATAGGGAGCAATGACCTTGCGGTCATGGCGGGCCCCTGCTCGATAGAGTCTGAAAAGCAGGTTATGGACACGGCCCGCGCGGTGAAGAGCGCCGGCGCCAACATCCTTCGGGGCGGCGCGTTCAAGCCCCGGTCGTCACCCTACAGCTTCCGGGGCATGGGAGTGGAGGGCCTGAAGCTGCTGGCGAAGGCGCGCGCGGAGACAGGCTTGCCGGTCATTACCGAGGTGATGACTCCGGCCGATGTGCAGATAGTCGCCGAATATGCGGACATCCTGCAGATTGGCGCGCGGAACATGCAGAACTTCAACCTGCTGGACGAGGTGGGCAAGATCAGGAAGCCCGTGATGCTCAAGCGCGGCATAGCCGCCACTTACGAGGAGTGGTTGCTGGCCGCGGAGTATATCCTCAACGGCGGCAACTCCCAGGTCATCCTCTGCGAGCGCGGCGTTCGCACGTTTGAGTCCTACACGCGCAACACGTTCGACGTGGCCGCCATTCCGGTCATCAGGCGCCTCAGTCACCTGCCCATCATCGCCGACCCGAGCCACGGCACAGGCAAGTGGCATCTGGTCCAGCCCGTGGCCCTGGCCGCGGTGGCCGCGGGAGCGCACGGCCTGATGATTGAGGTGCATCCCACGCCGGACACAGCCAAGTCCGACGGCGCCCAGTCTCTCACGTTTGAGAACTTCGCCAAGCTGATGGCCCTGGTGAGTGGCGTAGTGGCGGCCGTGGGCCGCGGGTTGCCCGCGCAGCCGCACCCCCACAAGGCGTCCGCCAAGTCGGGCTAGGCCGGTCTCCCTCTCGTCCGCCCTCTGTCCCACCAGCGCGCCAGGAGCGCAATGCCCGCTGCGCCCAGCGCCGCGCCCGCGCTATCCAGCGCCACGTCCGTCCACGCGGGCGTTCGGAAAGAGACAAAGGACTGATGCAGCTCGTCGGTCACGCCGTAGAGCGTCGCGCCAACAAAGGAAAGCAGCATTGCGCGCCAGCCCGACTTTCGACCGGCAGCCAACCCAAAAGCCAGCAGGGCCGCGAGCACGGCGTACACCGCAACATGCGCGACCTTGCCGGGCGGCAGAGCCAGCCCCCCAGGCTCTACATGGGGCAGGTCCGGCAGAGTGGACTGGGCGGACAGGAAGAAGATAACGCCTATCCATACGAGAGCGGGCAAAAAGCGCAGGAAACGACTTGCCCTTGCACTCCGCGAAGGACCTACTCGTCCGCCAGGCGACACCGGACCGGGCGAAAGAGCGGCGCGGCGCTACTTCTTGGCGCCCTTGGCCGGGTCCATGTCCAGGGGCACCATCAGCCAGGCCTTGCGTTCCCCGCTATGGACATAGAAGTCCATCGAGTTGTCGCAATCAATGCAGCCGGCGTTGACAATGCCGATGTGCTGGCTGCCGATAGGGCCGACAATAAGACCCCGCTCACACTGGGTGCACCGGGCAACCAGGAGGGACTGGTTCCCACCCAGGGGCAGAAGGCGTACCCTCACCCTTGCTTCCGTCGCTGTAGTCATGTCGCTCCTTTCGCGGACTAGCGCTGGCTACTCCGCTCTCGTTATGTGCGCGTAGTATACACCCACGTCCGCGAAAAGTAAAACCTGGTCAAAGAGCATTTTTGGAAGAAATACGAGCATTTGTGGGAAAATCAGCCTGTTTGAACCGCGCGAGCCAAGCCGCAGATGGTAGGGCGCGGTGTCGCGCGCCGACCCGCCCATGCAGCGGCGTCCGTCTTCGAAAACAGAGAGAAGCGCGGCCCCTGTCACCCTGTGCTTGTGCAGTGTCAGGCCAGTCCCGACGGAAGCAAAAGGGGATGGACACGCCCCCTTTGACGTTCGAGACTGGCGCTAGGCGACCCCGCGCTCGCCGGCCTCGAGGCGCCGCACGTAGTCGGCCAGGCCGTCGCGCATGGAGACGCGCGGCGTGAAGCCCAGCTCCTCGCGCAGAAGGTCCGCCTTCATGTACTTGATGTGGCGCACGCCCTCTGTGCCGTAGGAGATTTTTGCTTTGGGCAGCAGCTCCTTCAGCCGTTCCACGGCGTCGCGCACGGGGCGCGGCTCGCCCGTGAAGTTGAACACGCGGCTCTTCAGCGCGGGCGCCTTGTACGCGGCGTAGAGCGCGCCGGCCGCGTCTTCCACGTAGCCCCACGACAGAAGGTGATCGGCGGGCGGCGCGATGACCGGCTCGCCCTTATGCGACTTCTCCACCAGCGTCGAGTAGACGTCGGTGCTGCCGCTCCGACGCTGTCCGCGCCCGAGGCCGTACACGGAGCAAAACCGGAACGCCGCGTGGTCGAACCCGTACCGCTCGCGGTACACCTCCGCGATGTTCTCGTTGAACAGCTTGCACGCTCCGTACACTGAGTCCGCCGTGGGCGGGTCCTTCTCCGTCAGCCACTGGGGGTCCGCGCTGGTATGGTAGTGGCCGTACACCGCGCCGGAGCTCGCCCAGACAACGCGCCGCACGCCCGCGATGCGCGCGCATTCGAAGACGCGATTCGTGCCATCGCAGTTCACGCGGATCGCCTGCGCGGGATAGCGCTCCGACTCCGACAGCAGGTAGCCGAGGTGGAAGATGTCACGCACATCGTGCTGCTTGAGCGCGGCCATGAACTCGGTTGCTTCCGAGAAGTCGCCGCGCAGCACGGTGACGCGGTCTCCGAGGTCGCGCACGGCGGCCATGTTCGGAAAGCAATCGAACAGGACGACCTTGTCCTTCTCGCGCTGGACGAGGATGTGCGCCAGGTACGAGCCGATAAATCCCGTGCCGCCCGTGATCAGGATGCTCATAGCGTGACTCCCTTCATTCCGTGCGGCTGCCACGCCGCGCCGGTCCCGGGACTCCACGTTGCGTCTGTGCCCCAGGCGCGCGGTGATGCTTTGGACACGGCGCGATACTAGCACGAGGGTTTATTGGTGTCAAAACAAGCTGCCACAGCGTGGTGACGCTCGCGTCCCGCGCGCACGCGCGGGACAACGCAAAAGCCCTTGCGTCAGGTGACACAAGGGCTTTTTCAAATACGATGTCCTGGCGGCTACGACAACGTCACGGCCGCAGACGTTCCACTGGGACAAGGCGGCGGTACGTGAGCCACTCATAGAGGATATCTCCCGTCACGCGGTGCCCCTCAGAGGTGAGATGACCATCGCCACGAAAGTACAGCGGTCTCCCCAGCCGAGCGTACGTGCGCAGGTAAGGAAGGAGCGTCAGGTGGGGAATACCCTCGTCCGTCAGGATTCCGTCCACGAGGACATCCGGCCTGTCCAGGTTCCAGGCCATCGCCTTGGCCTCCGGGCGGGCGCGCATCAGGACCTCCCAGTACTGGGTCTCGACAGACTCGCGCCAGGGTATGTCCAGTACAACCAGCTCCGCTCCCGCCGCTCGGACCTCTCTGCGGAGTTGGAGTACGAGGGCCTTCCACAGGGCCAGCGCATTCTCCATCTCCAACGGGTACGATGCCTGATGCGTGACGTACTGCGGCTGCTTCTCCAGAGGGCCTGGGTTATCGCTAACGCCCTCGCTTCCCAGCAAGGAGCGCTTCACCTGAGAAGCAGCGTCCCAGAGAAGACGCACAGTCCGGAATTTTTCTCTCAGGAAACGCCTCATGGTGTCCTTAAGACTGTCTTTGCTGGGAGGGGCCGCATCCGCACCGGGCTGAGTCTGAATACGACCGGGGAAGTTGCGCAACTCCGCCTCTCCATTACGGAGAACGAAGTACGGGAAACCGTCCGCGGGCCTGAAGTAGGGCTTGTAGAACGCACTCACGTCGGTCAGGTCGTTACCGAAGAACGCGAGGACCACCAGGTCTGGTTTGTACTTGTAGACTTCCTGGCGGAAAAAGAGAAGCTCCAGGTCGGTCCCAAAGCCGTTGTACCCGGCGGAGATCACTTCAAACCGCTGGGCGCTCGTCCCCCCATTC
Organism: Dehalococcoidia bacterium; assembly: GCA_030648205.1. Lineage (NCBI taxonomy): Bacteria > Bacillati > Chloroflexota > Dehalococcoidia > Dehalococcoidia bacterium. The sequence goes on from JAUSIH010000100.1 coordinate 22,271, forward strand.
CTGTTCAGCCGGTCCATGAGCACCTTGTGAAACGTGTTCTGTAATGGGACGTTCAAGGCCGCGGTAAACGAGTCCCCCAGGACAAGGATACGGAATGTCCCGGCGGGCTTCTCATACGGAAATTCGTTGTCGCGCAGGCCTTTGGAGTTGATCTGAATGGGCACAGCGTACTCCGGGAAGCTCGCCGCCCAGCCGCGAGCCCCGGGGATATAGGCGCCGCCGAAATAGGGGTTTGGCTGAAAGCACGGGCAATCTGGCTCAACGCGCGGGAACATTACCTGCAAGACAGCCTCGGTAACAAGCACGGCGATGGCGATCCCCACCAGGACTGGCGCGGCTCGTTGTTTGATCATGTTTATCATGGCCTCGAACATTATAGCCTTAGCCCGACGAGGAATGTCCTCTGGCCTGTGAAGCCGCAGCGCTCGAAAGCACAGAAGTCCAAAAAGGAAAGGTGATTGAGTACGGTCTGGCACCAGGAGTAGGATGGTGCCATGGACCTGCAAAGCTATGAACAGCTTGTGAAGAGCGAGTCAACAGCGAAAAAGTATGTGTTGGGATTTTGCTGGAAAAACCATCAGCGGTTTTGCCC
>JAUSIH010000101.1 GCA_030648205.1 Dehalococcoidia bacterium
GGTAGTGTATCAGTTAGGTCGTCGTCATTCCGGCGAAAGCCGGAATCCATCAGAGCGTCTCCCCCATGCACGTCTCTGGACACCGGCCTTCGCCGGTGTGACGGGTAGAGTCCCATTCCCTACCACGGCAAACTGATACACTACCGCAATAGGAGAGGAACTTCCTCGCATCGTTGTCTGTTGCGCCGAACCGCGTAGTCGCCGCCGTGGCCTGGCGCGTTCTCAATCATCGGGCACTAGGGAGTCGGCACGGCCATTCTGACCTACGAGGCGCGCACGGTGACCACAGACGTGGCGTCGCGGGCGAAGTTCCGGCGGTACTGGTGGTTTGTCGGCCCGTTCGTGGGCGTGTTGATGCGGCAGGCTATTGCGCGGCCACAAAAGCCGATGCGGAGCGCCGCCACCGGGCGCATGCTCAGGAGAGCGGAAAGCGGTAGTAGCGTGGTGGGCCCGGCAGGGATCGAACCTGCGACCAGGCGATTATGAGTCGCCCGCTCTAACCACTGAGCTACGGGCCCACGCCGTCTCGTATTCTAACCTGTACGGCCCTCCGCCTCAAGCGCTTCCCTCAGTCCGCCGTTGTCGCTACAATGAGACACGTGCCCACTCCAAGCCATGTGGTCCAGGCCAACGGCCTCTCCGTCCACTACCTGGACTGGGGCGGCGACGGGCCTCCCGTCCTCCTGTGCCATGCCACGGGCGTCGTGAGCGCCGTCTGGTCATGCCTAGGAGACACCCTCGCCCGCAGGGGCTTTCGCCCCATCGCGCCGGACACGCGCGGCCACGGCCTGAGCGACAAGCCTGCGTCCGACTATTCCTGGTACACGCTCGCGGAAGATGTCTATTGTTTCGTTGAGGCGCTGGGGTTGAGACAAGTCGCCGCAGTGGGCCACTCGGCGGGGGGCACGGCTCTGGTGGTCTGCGAAGCGCAGCATCCCGGCACGCTGGACCGGATTGTCCTGATAGACCCCGTCCTTCGGCTGCCGAACGAGCGTCTTGACGGCCGATCCGACATGCTCGCCGAAGGCGCGCGCCGTCGTCGCATGGTCTGGCCCTCGCGACAGGAGATGGTCAGGTCATTCCGGGAGCGCGCGCCCTTCGCATCGTGGAAGGAAGGGTTGCTGCGGGCGTATGTTGAGGCGGGGACGCGGCTGCTGCCGGACGGGCGCGTCGAGCTGCTGTGCCCCGGCCCGATAGAGGCGCAGGTCTATGAGGCGGGCGGCCAGCTTGATCCGTGGCCAGACATGCCGCGGGTACGCTGTCCAGTGCTGTCCATTCGCGGCGAACGGAGTGAGACGTTCAGCGGGGCCGCGGCCGGCAGGCTGATGGAGCTTGTGTCGGACTGCCGCGTGGTGACGATTCCTTCGGCGGGCCACTTCGTGCCCATGGAGCGTCCCACAACGGTCACGCGACTGGTCCTCCAATTCCTGGGAGACCAGGAAGGCGCGGCGGCGCTACTCGACGCAGGGGCCTGACGGGGCTACGGGCTACCTCTGGGGTTGGGCGGCTCCAGGCGCTGGGCATCTTCCGGCCAGGGCGCCAGCGTGAGTGAGGTCTGGATGATGTCCGCTCCGCGCCGCACCGTCACGACGACCTTATCCCCGAGTCGCGCGTGTTCAGATAGCGAATCCTCTCTTCGATGTTCTTGGCCGCGTGTCCGTCCACCGCCAGGATGATATCACCGCTTTTCCCCGGCTGGCCGGAGGCGTTCACGCCACTTTCCTTGATGCTCGCGTCCGAGGCCGGGCTCTTCCCGCGTTGCCGGGGTAACAAGAGCGCCGCAAGTGCATTTGCCTTGACTGGAAGCGCGGACGCCTTCTACAACGCAGCGCAGCTCCACGTCACGTGATGGTGCTAACCCTATGTCCTTGCGCCGTCGCGCGGCTATCGTCGGCGTTCACGAGTTCGAGCGGCGTCAGGCCCCCGACCGGAGCATCCTTCAGATATAGGCTGAGTGCGCTTTCAAGGCCCTGGCGGACGCCGGGCTGACCCTTAGGGATGTGGACGCCATCTCTACTCCCTCGTCGGAGGGAATGAGCCTCCCGTCCATGATAGGCCTCATCCAGGCCGAATACCTGAATATCCATCTCGGGGTGATAGACTCGACGTGCGTCGGCGGCGCGTCCTTCCTCTTCCATGCGCACCACGCGGCGGCGCCTGTCCAGTCCTCTCGGGTTCCGCAAAACAGGTGCGACGAAATCTTGCTCCTTTGGTATCGCCATGCTATGCTGTACCAGTTGTATTGGAGGAGATGCTATGAGCAGCAAAGGCGGCGCGGCCCCCACCTACTGGAAGGAGCTTGCCCTGCGGCACGGCGAAAAAATAAGCTACGAGATTCGCCGGACTCTGCTCTCCAAGCAGACCTCCTTTCAGAAGCTTGAGGTCTTTGATACTGTGGCCTATGGCCTTGCCATGTTTCTTGACGACAAGATTCAGTCCTCCGCCGCCGACGAGTTTGTTTACCACGAGGCCCTGGTCCACCCCGCGCTGTTGGCGCATCCATCACCGCGTAGCGTCTTCATCGCGGGCGGCGGCGAGGGCGCGACCCTACGCCAGGCGCTGCGCCACAACACCGTCGAGCGCGTCGTGATGGTGGACATTGACGAGGAGGCGGTCAAGGCCTGCATTGAGCACTTGAAGCCCTGGCACCAGGGCGCCTTCGCGGACAAGAGGACCACGCTTCTTCACGCCGACGCCCGCGCCTATCTGGAGAAGACGGACCAGGTCTTTGACACCATCCTTGTGGACGTGACCGACCCGCTCGTGGGCGGTCCCTCGTACCTTCTCTTCACCCGGGAGTTCTACCAGCTCGCCTCCCGGCGTCTTGCGCCCAACGGCACCATCGCCGTGCAGGCGGAGAGCGCCGACATGACCGTGCTGGAGGGGCATCTGGCTATCGCCCGGACGCTGGGGGATGTCTTTCCGAAAGTCCATGCCTACCAGGCCCACGTGCCGTCCTTCGGCGAGTCGTGGGGGTTCGTCGTCGGCTCCAAGGGACGCGACCCCGCCGATATCACGGCGGACGAAGTGGACGAGACGCTGGAGGCGCGCGGCTGCTCCGGCCTGCGTTTCTACGACGGCATCACCCACCGGGCGCTGTTCTCGCCGCCGCGCTATGTGCGCGAGGCGCAGGCCCGGGTGAACAGGGTGCTGACTGACAACAACCCCTATTTCCTCACCGTCTAGTAGTCGGAGAGCCTTTTACCATGATCTTCACCAGGCACCTGGTAGAAACTTGTAAGCCCTATAAGACGCCCTTTCTGCTGATGGACAGCGACATCCTCCGGCACAAGTACGCCACCATAGCGGGGAGCCTCCAGGGGCTCAGCGTGTTTTTCGCCGTCAAGTCGAACCCGCACCCCCAGGTGCTGCGCGTGCTGGCGGACAGCGGCAGCGGCTTTGAAGTCTCATCCGAGATGGAGATGGATCTGGTGGTGGCCCTGGGCACACCTCCAGAGCGCATCATATCCTCGAATCCCGTCCGTGCGCCTGCGTTCCTGCGACGCGCAGCGGCGGCGGGCTTAGACGCGTTCGCGTTCGACTCGCCCGGCGAGCTGGAGAAGATCGCCACGCATGCGCCGGGCAGCAGGGTGTATGTGCGGCTGGCCGTGGACAATACGGGAAGCGACTGGCCGCTCTCCAAGAAGTACGGCGTTGACTCCTCGGAGGCGCCGGACTTGCTAAAGTACGCGCGTGACCTCAAGCTCAACCCCTACGGCATCACCTTCCACGTCGGCTCCCAGTGCCTCAACAAGAACAACTGGGTCAACGCTCTCTACATCGCCAGTGAGATATGGAAGTCCGCCGCGCGGCAGGGTATCGCCCTCAAGATGCTGAGCCTGGGCGGTGGCCTGCCCATCCAGCACATCAAGCCGACGCCCACGCTCAAGGAGATAGCTGAGGGCATTGACAAGGCGCTGCAGGAACTTTTCGAGGAGCGCCCGCTGCTGACCATGGAGCCGGGCCGCGCCCTCGTCGGCGATTCCGCCGTCCTGGTGGCGACGGTCATCGGCAAGGTGCAGCGGGGGCTGGAGAGCTGGGTCTATCTGGACGCGGGGGTGTTCAACGCTCTCATGGAGACCATCCAGGGCTTCCAGTACGAGCTGCGCACCGAGCACACCGGGCCGCTGAAGCAAGTCACTGTGGCCGGGCCTAGCTGCGACAGCGTGGACGTCATGTTCCAGAAGATCCTGCTGCCCGAGGTGGAAGTAGGCGACCGCATCTATATCATGAACGCGGGCGCCTACACCCTCTCCTACGCCTCCACATTCAATGGCTTCGGCCCACCGGAAGTGCACTTCATAGGTGAAGCCTCCCCGCCCATCGCTGAGCCGTAGGCCGCGCCTGTCCGGCGTCGCTCGTAGCGCCTTCCGAGGGGAAACGCCGCCTCTAGAACGCGCCTATCCCCGGCGTCTTCACGCTCATCGCGTAGATGGACGTGTGCGCGGTGAAGTAGAGCGTCTTAAAGTCCGGTCCGCCGAACGCGCAGTTTGCGGGGACTTCCGGTGTGCGGATGACACCCAGCTTCTTGCCGGTCTTATCGAACACCCACGTCCCGCCGGAGCCGGTGACGAAGACGTTGCCCGCGCGGTCCACCTTCATCCCGTCCGGCACGCCCTGCTCGTTCGAGTACATGGTGGCGAACACACGGCGGTTGGTCAATTTGCCATCCGGATTGACGTCGAAGGCGTGCACGTAGCGGTGCTCGCACACCTCGCGCTTCTCCATTTCGCGATCGCACCGCTCGTCGAGTCGGCTGTTCGCTACATACAGCGTCTTTCCGTCCGGCGAGAAGCCGAGGCCGTTGGGGTAGGGGCACTGGTCCGTGGCTATGTCCACCGTTCCGTCCGGGAAGATGCGCCAGACGTGGAAGGCGTCCAGGTCGCGGTCCTGCTTCGGCACGCGCAGGCCGGGGTCGGTGAAATAGAACGAGTCGTCCGAGCGGCGGACGATGTCGTTGGGCTTGTTGAACCGCTTGCCGCGCCACTTGTCAACGACGACGGTCCACGCCCCGTCCTTCTCCAGGCGCCCAATGCGCCGGTTGCCGCCTTCGCACATCATCAGCCTGCCCTGCTGGTCGAGGGTGCACCCATTGCCTTCGTTGGTCTTCTCCCGGATTGTCTCCACGCCCTTGCCGGGCGTCCACTTCAGCAGCAGACTTCGGCGGATGTCCACGAAGGTCAGATAGCCTCCCGAGTGCCAGACAGGCCCCTCGGTGAACACCATGTCTTTCACGACCTGCGTGACCTTGGGCGACTCAAGAATGCCGGACAGGTCTCCGTCCATGCTGGGACTCCTTTCGCGTGCGAGATGGTGGGATGTTGGCCGTGCATACCCCGTGCGGGCGGCCCGCCAGGCGAGCGTACCGGTGTGAACGCTGCGCTCTTTTCGACGGAGGTATTGTGCGCGCAGCCTCTTCCGCTGTCAAGCCGTATGATAAGATACGGTTGTCTTGAGCAGCTATCCGAATTCTGCTAACATGGCTTTCGGTCTGCACCCTTCAGTCGTGCAGCGGGAGGACGCCATGGACAACCACGACAGCAACGAGCACATCATCCAGCAAGAGGCCCGCTGGGGGCGCGAGAAGAAGGTCGCCAACCTGCCTCCGACGCGCACGGAGATGGGCCGGGACGTCAAGCCCGTCTACACGCCCGCCGATGTCAAAGGCCTGGACTATCTGCGCGACCTTGGCTTCCCCGGCGAGTACCCGTTCACCCGAGGCGTCTATCCGGGCATGTACCGTGTGACGCCGTGGCAACTGCGCCTCTACTCCGGCTTCGGGACGGCGGAGGACACCAACACGCGCTGGAAGTTCCTCCTCGCCTCCGGTAACAACGGCGTGGCCGTGGCGCTGGACATGCCGACCCAGCTCGGGCTGGATGCGGACCACGAGATGGCGGAGGACGAGGTCGGCAAGCTCGGCGCGGC
>JAUSIH010000102.1 GCA_030648205.1 Dehalococcoidia bacterium
GCGCGCTTGAGATGGTGGACAGAATGGAGCAGGTCACCATCGTGGCCATCAACGGCTTCGCGGTGGGCGGCGGGCTGCACCTCGCGCTGGCCTGCGACTTCCGCATCGCCGCGGACACCGCGACGTTCTGGTACCCGGAAATCACCCTCGGCTCAGTCGTCGGAACATGGCAGATGTCGCGGCTCATGCGCATCGTCGGGCCCGCCAAAGTCAGGGAGATGATTCTGACTGGCGACCACTATACAGCCCCGCAAATGCTGGACATGGGACTTGTGACGAAGGTAGTGCCCCGCGACAGCCTTCTGACCGAGGCGAACGCCCTCGTCAGCAGGCTGCTGGAGAAGAAGGCAGGCATACTCGTCCAGGCCAAGGCGACCATTAATGCGCTGGCGTCCACGTCCGTCAGCGACGGCTTCGCGGTCTCTCCCCACCTGTTCCTGCGCTCCTCGCAGTCATTTCAAAATGCCTGCTCACCCTTCGACAAGCTCAGGGTGAGCGGTGGTTTTTCCGTTCATGGTGAGCCTGCCTGCCCTGAGCAGAGCCGAAGGGTCGAACCATGAAGCCGAATTTTGGAACGGATTCTAGCGGTCAGACGACGCACCCAATAGAGAAGGCGAGCCGCTAGTAGATGACCTGCTGCTCAACAAGCCGGTCGTACTCGACGTCGGGAACCCCGAGCATTCCTTTGAACACATACTCGTTGTGCGCGCCAAGCCGAGGCGCGGGCGTATAAATGCAGCGCAGCGCGCCCTTCACGTCGCCCGGCATGCGCTGCACGGCCACGTGTCCTATGCCGGGCGTATCCAGCCACACGAACATCCCCCGTGCTTTCAATTGGGGGTCTTGCTCCAGGAGCTGGATGACGTTCTGGCAGGCCGCCGCTGGCACTCCCGCCTTCTGCAACACATCCATCGCCTTTGTGTTCACCCGCTGGCGTGTCCACACCTCGATGATGGGGTCAAGCGAAACCTGGTTCCGCATCCGTGCGGCTGCCGTGGCGTAACGGGGGTCGCGCGCCATCTCCGGCCTGCCCAGGACGCCACAGAGCGCTTTCCACTCGCCATTCGTGTTCACGGCGATGGCGAGCCAGTTGTCAGCGCCCGCGCACGGATAGATGCTGTGCGGCGCCATCACGTCGTCGCGGTTGCCCTTCCGCTGAGGGACGCGCCCCGTCGCGGTGTACTCGAGCATGCTTTCAGGGGCCACGCTCATCTGGACCTCGTGCATCGCGGCCTCGACGTGCTGGCCCTGTCCCGTGAGGCTCCGATAGTAGAGCGCGGCCAGCGTCCCGTACGCCAGCGTCTCGCTGCAGATGCCATCCAGCGGCCCGCCCGCGGAGACGGGCTGTCCGTCCGGAAAGCCCGTCATGGCGTCCACGCCGCCGAAGCTGGAACCGACGGGGCCGTAGGCCCGGTACTCTCCGTACGGGCCGCTCTGACCGAAGCCGGACATGGTGACGGTGACGATGTCCGGGCGGACACGCCGCAACTGCTCGAAGGCCGCGCCATACTTCTCCATGACTCCTGTATAGAAGCTGTCGGCGACCACGTCGCCTATCGCGACAAGTCGGCGGAGGAGGTCACGGGCCTCCGGCTTGTTCAGGTTCAGGGTGCAGGACTTCTTGTTGTGATTGATGGCCGCGTACATCCCAACCCGCGGCATGATGGTCTCGAGCTTGCCTTCAACATATTTGACGCCACGGTACGGGTCGGGGCGAAGCTGGCTTTCGACTTTCAGCACCTCGGCGCCCAGAGCGCCCAGCAGAAGCGCGGTGAAGGAGCCGGCGTAGCGCCGGGTGAAGTCAACAATCCTAACGCCCTCCAGAAGCGGGCCGGGCTTGTAGCTTTTGCGGGGGCTGCTTGCGCGGGATTTAGACGGCATGGCTTTTCCTCAGCGCGGCGATTTTGGCGGGAGTGTAGCCAAGCCACTCGCCGAGCACGTCCTCCGTGTGCTGGCCCAACGCGGGCGCGGGGTGACGGACGGCGTGAGGCGTGACGGCCAGGCGGACGGGCGCGCCGGGCATGGTCAACCCGTCCACCTGGATGAGCGCCTTGCGCGCGATGATGTGCGGGTCGCTGACCAGGCGGTCCGGGGTGCTCACCGGCGCGCAGGGGATGCCCCTGGCCTGGCATGCGTGGAATATCTCCCACGCCGAACGCGCGCCGCACCATTCGTCCAGGTGGGGTTGCAGCTTGTCCCAGTTGGCGAAACGCACGTCGCGGCGACGGAACCGCTCGTCCCGCGACCAGGCTGGCCGCCCCATGACATCAAGAAGCGCCTGCCAGAAGTGCTCCTCCGCGACGTGGAACATGATGTACCCGTCCTTGCATTTCATGATGCCGCCGCCGCCGCCGTAGGACTTTGAGAGCGCCCAGACTGGCAGCTTGCCCTCCACGGTGTATTGCGTGACGTGCCGTGCGATGTTGTGCAGCACCGCCTCCTGCTCCGACATGTCAATGTAAGCGCCACTGCCGGTCGCGTTCCGGCGCATGAGTGCGGCGAGAGTGGTGATGGCGGCGTTCAGTCCCGCGGCGAAGTGGCTGAACGTCCCACCGGGCCGAAGGGGCACGGCCACGCCCGTTTTCTCGTCGGCGTTCGGCATGGTCAGCGCGAGACCTCCAGCGGCCACGTTCACCAGGTCGGTTGACCTGTACCCCGCGCGCGGCCCGGAGCGGCCAAAGCCCGTGATGGAGACCATCACAAGCGCGCGATTCACGCGGCACATGGACCGGTAGCTCACGCCCAGTCTCTGGCTCTGTCCCGGCGACAGGTCCTCCACCAGGACGTCGGCCCGCCGGACCATGTCACGGAAAACCCTCCGGCCAGCCGTGGAGGCCTGGTTAACTGTCACGCTGTCCTTCCCTGTGTTCAGGTAGGCGAACAGCGCCGAGCCGTCGCTGGGGACAAGCGGGGGGAGCTTGCGCGACGGGTCGCCGCGCGGGTCCTCCACTTTGACCACGCGCGCGCCGAAGTCGCTGAGCAGCTTCCCGGCGAACGCCGCCGCCACGCCGTGGCTGTATTCGACTACTGTTAGTCCGTGCAATGCTCCTTCAGTCATTTCCCACACTCCCAAACCTGGGCATGACCTCTCGCGACCATCGTTCCATGAACTCGACCTTCTCCGGAAAGTGAATGCTGATCCACACCTTGTTGACACCCGCCTCTCGGATGCGGTGCAGCCTGGCGACGCACTCCTCCGCCGTGCCTGCTATCGCAAACCGCTCCGCCAGGTAGTCCTTCAGGCCCAGGTCTTCCAGCAACTGGGCGTTGTGCCTGGTCTCGCCTATGGCCCCCGTCACGACGTGTTCCTCCGTGGCGTAGGCCTGGTAGAGAGCCTGAATGGGACGCACAAGCTCCGGCGGTATGAACTTGCCCTCCGTGGTGAACCGGGCCAGTCCGTGGCCGAGGCCCGCGAGCGACGTGCGCACACGGTCAATAGCCGTCGCCCTGTCGCTCGCGACGTACGCGACGACGAACCACCAGATGTCCAGGTCCTCCAGCCGCCGTCCGCTGCGCTCCGCGCCGATGCGTATTTGCGCGAGCGAATCGGCGACGACCTCTGGCAGCACCCCTGTGCCCACGACGACGCCGTCAGCGATCTCCCCCGCGAGTTGCAGCGTTTTCGGCCCGTGCGCCGCAAGGAAGAGCGGGATGCGCGGACGCGCCCACGTCAACCTGACCGTCCTGCCGCGGTAGCTCACCACCCCGGACGTGTGCAGGCCGCGGATGGTCTCAATGTACTCGCGGAGTTGCGCCAGCGACGCGGGCCTTTCACCGAGGTTCTCAATAGAACTGAAGCCGCTGCCCACCGCCGCCATGACGCGCCCGGGAGCGACCTCCTCGACGGTGGCAAGGGCGCTCGCGGCGACGGCGGGATGGCGCGTGACGGGGTTCGTGACGCGCGGGCCGAAGCGGATGCGCCGGGTGTTGAGCGCGACCGCCGCCATCGTCGCGTACAGTTCGCGCCGTATGGACTGGCTGTCCGTCACCCCCAGCAGCTCAAAGCCGCTCTCTTCAGCGAGCCGCGCCCACTGAATGTAGTCGCGCAGCGAGCCTTCCGGCGGGATGGTTATGCCGAACTTCATGTCGGTCGGCTTCGTTGGAGCATGTCCGCGCATCGGCCCGTGTGTTTCCCTTCTGCCCCCGCTCGCATCCGTGGCGGGACCTCCGGGAGGCGCTATCTGGCGCGCAGGCGTGGGTCCAGGACGTCGCGCAGCGAGTCGCCCAAGAGGTTGAACCCAAAGACCAGCAGTGTCAAAGCAAGGCCGGGATAGAACGCGATCCAGGGCGCCTGTTCCGCATAGTTCAGCGCCGCGCCGGACAGCATGGCGCCCCAGGATGGCGTGGGCGGCGGCGCTCCCGCGCCAAGGAAGCTCAAAGAGCCCTCCACGAGGATGGCGATGCCCAGGTTCGCGGTGCCGATGATGATGGCCGGCGCCATGCAGTTGGGAGTGACGTGCCGGGCCAGTATGCGCAAGGCTCCGGAGCCGATGGCGCGGGCCGACTCAATGTACTGGCTGGCCTTGACCCCCAGGACAGCCGAGCGGATGACGCGCGCGGTGCGCGGCGTGTACACGATGGTGATGGCCAGCACGATGTTGTTCAAGGCTGGCCCCAGCGCCGCCATGATGGCGAGAGCAAGGACCAGCGTGGGGAAGGCCATCAGGGCGTCCATGACCCGCTGAATGACCATGTCCGTCTTTCCGCCGAAGTACCCGCTCACGAGGCCGAGGACTCCGCCTGCAATCTGGGTCGACAGGACTGACATGGCGGCGATATACAGGGATATCCGCGACCCGTGCATGATGCGGCTCAGGATGTCCCTGCCTAGGAAATCGCTGCCCAGGATGAACTCTCCACCCGGAGGCTGGAGCAGCCGGTCCACGTTGGTCTGATAAGGATCGTAGGGGGCGACAGCGGACGCGAGGATGGCTGTGGCGCAAGTCACCAGAACGATGGCCCCGCCGACGGCGCCCATCGGTTTTTGCCGCGCGAATTGGATGACGACGCTCCCGACGCCCTGCCCGCGAGTTTGCCTGGTTCGCGCCTCGACGTTGAGAACGCGTTGCGCGGCCATCACTTACGCCCCGTAGCCAACGCGCGGGTCGAGCCATGCGTAAAGGAGGTCCACCCCCAGGTTCGCAAGCAGGATGAGCACCGCGAACACGACGACGGATGCCTGCACCATGGGGTAGTCGCGGAACGCAATGGCGTCCACGAACGTCCGCCCCATGCCGGGCACGGAGAAGATGGTCTCCATGATGACCGTGCCGCCCAGCAACAAGGCGAACTGGATGCCAATGATCGTGATCACCGGCAGCAGGGAGTTTTTGAGCGCATGCCGGTACACGACGACGCGCTCCCGCAGTCCCTTGGCCCATGCCGTGCGGATGTAGTCCTGCCGCAGCACCTCCAGCATGGAGGAACGGGTCATGCGCGCGACGACGGCGGCGTAGTGGTACCCCAGCCCGACCGCGGGCCAGATCATCTGCTGGATGTTTTTCCCCGGGTCCTCCCACAGTGTGACGAAACCGATGGGAGGTATCCAGTTGAACAGGCGCACCAGCCCGATGATGGTGAGGACGCCAATCCAGAATGAAGGCGCGGCGAGCCCCAGGATGGTGACGCCGCGCAGGGCGTAGTCAATCCACTTGTCCTGGTGAATGGCGGAGATTGTGCCGACAGGGACGGCGATAGCTGTGGAGACAAGCGCGGTCAGGATGGCCATCTCAAAGGTGATAGGCAGGCGCTGAGCGATTTCCGCCGCGATGGGCGTTTCCGTCTTGAACGACGTGCCGAAGTCAAGCCGCACGACGCCCCATATCCAGTCCAGATACTGTAGAACGAGCGGTTTGTCCAGCCCCAGACGCTGCTGGACGTTACGTAGCGCTTCCTCGGTGACCACGCCTTCGCCGCTCACGCCCAGCAGAACGGTGCGCGCGACATCTCCAGGGAGAACGCGCATGATGACGAAGATAATGACGGACACCCCGACCAGCACGGGGACGAACAGCAATAACCGCTGGAAGACGTATGCCCGCATTACTTCGCCAGCCAGACGTACTCCATGTTCTGATCGGTCCACAGGCCCGGCCCATTCCTGAAGCCCCGCACGCTCTTCGAGTAAACACGGACGTAGTCCAGCCACAGGATAGAAGGATAGACGTGCGCGTTCACGAGACGTTCGTCTATCTTCCGCACCAGCGCGCGCCGCTTGGACTCGTCCAGCGTGCGCGCCTGCTCGGTCGCCAGCGCGTCAATCTGGGGGTCGCTGAAGCGAGCGTGGTTCCGCGTTCCGGTTGTGACGTACTGCTCGAAGATGAGCTGGTCCGGGTCATCCTGAAGTACGCCCAGGGGGAAGATGGACACGCTGAACTCTCCCTTGGCGAACTTCTGGTCCATGGTCACCGCTTCGGTGGGGTTCAGCGTCAGGCGCACGCCGACCTTTTCCAACTGTCCCTTGAGGGCGGAGGAGTAGATTTCGCAGTCTTCGCCGCGCCGGCACATCAGGGGGGTGTCCACACCGCTTGCAAAGCCCGCCTCGGCGAGCAGCTTCTTTGCTTCCGCAATGTCCTGGTCTTTCGGCTGCCGGAAGCCGGGCTGCGTCAGGAGTTCCTGCCGTGAGAAGCCCCATTTGGTCTCCGGATGGAAATAGCCGCCCATCTTGCCCAGCAACGCCAGTTTCTCAAACGCCTGGCGGTCTATGGCCAGGTCCACCGCTCGGCGCACACGGATGTCGCCCCAGGGCTTGACCTCCTGGTTCGGTATCAGGATATAGCGCGTGAACGACTGGTACCGCTCCACCGTGAGTTTGTCAGACAGATCGCTCTGTGCGATCCGGAGCTGCGCGTCCGTGGCTGCACGGGAGCCGACCGTGGACAGGAGGACGCGGCCCGTTCGGAGCGCCGCGAACGACGTTCCGGCGTCCGGCAAGATATAGACGGTTACACCGTTCACAAAGGGCCTGCCCTGCGCGAAATACTCCTCGTTCCTGGTCATCTCAACGCTCACACTCGGCGTGTAGCGTACGAACTTGAACGGCCCGCTCCCGTTCACCACCTGTTTCATATCGCCGTATTTTTCGATAGTGTGCCTGGGCATGATGACGACCCAGTCCGTGGCGACGCGGCTCAGGAAGGAACTGCTGGTCCCCCCCAGAGTGACCTCCACGCGCGTGTCATCAAGGGCTCTGGCCGTGACGACGCCCTCAAGCAGGGATTGCCCGCGGGGACTGGTCATCCCCTTGGGCGGGTGCGCCATGCGCATGAGGCTGAAGGCCACGTCCTGGGTGGTTAAAGGCTGGCCGTCATGCCACTTTACGCCCTTGCGCAGTACGAAGGTGTACTTGAGACCGTCCGGGCTTGCGGACCAGCTTTCAGCCAGCTCAGGGATGACCTTTTCCGTCTCTTGAGGGTCGCGCCGCAGGAGGGCGCTGTAAACGTTACGGAACGGAATTGAGGTATCAATACGCACTCCCTGCTGGAGGTCGAAGTGCGCGGGCGAGTCCGGGTTCGCGATAGTCAGAATGCCGCCGCGCTGGGCCTGGGTCCCCGGGGTGGGGGTGGGGGCGGCGACCACGGGCACCGAAACTCGGGGCGTCGGCAGGGGAGGCGGCGTGGCTGTGGCAGCAGGCTGAGACGGGGCCGCGGCGGGCGCGCTCAGGGCCGGCGCCGAGGGGGCCGGGGATGAAGGCGCTGATGGCGCGCAAGCCGCCATCAGCAAAGTGACAACAATGGTGGTTGCCAACACCACCTGGATGCGCCCAAAAACTTGTGTACTCATAGTCCCTCCCCTATGGGAGCGCCGAGACGCTCCGTGAAATTTTCCGACATTTGCCTCGCTGGCGAACTGGCCTATTTGAGGAAAGGCCTCTCGGCCCATCTTATTGCGCGAATCCGCACATATCTGGATTGGAAAGTAGGGATATTTTAGGAGCGGCCCGCCCTGGTGTCAAGGGGAAGGCCGCTGTATTCGCTTCCGGTCGCTTACGGCGCGCGCCTGCGTGTTCGGGCGCTTTCGCGGGTGATCCCCGCAAGGAATTGGCGCATCTGCCTGACGCACCACTCGGGCTTGAGCAGCCACATGCCGTTGCCTATGCCCGGCAGGGTGACGAGCTTGGCCCGGGGCATGACGCGCGCCATATACTCCACCTGGTAGGGCGTGCTGGAGCGACTCTTTTCGGCGAGGAGGAGAAGGGTGGGCGTGTTTATATCGGACAGGCGGTCAGTCACCGCTTGTGTCCACTTGCCCACACGCGGTCGCAGCGCCATGACGGTGGCCGGCGAGGCCTTTGCCACTTGTCCCTCCACCCACTTCACCAGGCCCTTCGGCGAATGCTCGACGTCGAGCCGCTGCCAGATGGTCTTATGCGACCACACGCGCATCCCTTCCGTCTCGATGCTACGGCGCAGCTCGCCGGAGTCCTCGCCGCCCGTGTGCGGAAGGTCGTGCACATCGGCATGGCTGCAAATGGGGTGGCACTGGACGAGCGCCTTCAGGCGGTCGGGGTACTTCAAGGCGAACGCCAGCCCGACTATGTTACCGAGGAACTCGCTGATCCAGACCGTCCGGTCCACCTTCAGGTGATCCATGAGGGCACGCGCGTCCTCAATGAACACGTCCGGCGTCCAGGGATAGTCGGGAGGCGGCACAGTCGACCGCCCGAAACCGCGCGCGTCTATGCGGACTATGCGATAGCGCCGCGCCAGCAGCGGGACCCATGGGTACCAGAATCGCGAGCTGCGCGCGTGGCCATGGTGAAAGAACAAGGTCTCCGGCTTGCGCCACGGATCCGTGAAGTCATCCACCTCGTAGTAGATGCGGGCGTCGGGGCGACGAAGGTACGGCATGGCTAACTTCCTCCCATCAGCGCGGGCGCGCGCTTATTTCACGACTTTGGCCTGGCGAAGCTTTTCAATCTCCTGGGGCGTGAAGCCAAGCTCACGCAGGATTTCGTCCGACTGCTCGCCCAGCAGGGGCGCGGGCCGCCGCAGTTCGCCAGGGGTGCGCGATAGGCGCAGCGGCAGCCCCATGGTGGTCATGCGGCCCGCGTGGGGGTCGTCTATATCCACCAGATAGGCGTTATCCCGCGCCTGCGCGTCGGCGAAAAGCTCGTCGCGGGTGACGATAGGCTCGCAGGGGACGTCCTGATCGGCCAGAAGCCTGGTCCAGTGGTCGCGTGGCCTGGTCTCAAAAATGGACCTGAGCATGGCCGTGATGGCCTCATGGTTCTCCGCGCGGCCCATGTAGCCGCTAAAGCGCGGGTCGTCGGTGTAGCGGTCCAGGCCCAGCGCGTGGCAGAAGCGACCCCACTCCTCATTGGAGATGAGGATGACGAGGAGGTACTTGCCGTCCGAGCCGCGACAGATATGGGTCGCCTTGTTGCCCGTGCTGGGGAGAGCAGGGTCGCGCTCCAGGCGGACGAGCGTGTGGTTCTGCATGGCGATGGTGGCCGCGAAGAGGGAACTTTCCACCTTCTGGCCGCGCCCGCTTTTGTCCCGGTCATAGAGGGCCATCATGACGCCGTAGGCGAGAAGCAGAGGCACGGAGGGGTCCGCCGCCATGAGAGCGGGGCTGACGGGAGAGCCGTCCGGATAGCGCCGCGCGTCCAGAAAACCGGCCCGGGCCTGGATGAGCAGGTCGTAGCCGGGGCGCTGACGGCGCGGGCCGGCCGTCCCCCAGGCCGTCAGGCTCACGTAAATCAGGCGTGGGTTCAGCTTCTCCAGCGTGTCGTAGCCAATGCCGAGGCGTTCGGCGACGCCGGGACGCAGATTGGTGATGAATACGTCCGCGGTCTTGATCATCCGCAGAAGGACGTCGCGTCCCTCCGGCTTGCGGATGTCGAGTGATATGCTGCGCTTATTGCGGTTCAGGTGCAGGAATGGTTTGGATAGCCCTTCCAATCCGGGCGCCGTGTGCATGCCGCGAGACGTATCCCCGCCCGGAGGCTCCACCTTGACGACATCGGCGCCGAAGTCCGCCAGGTACATGCCGAGACCGGGCGCGGCGTACATCTGGGAGGCATCTATAACGCGGATGCCCGTGAGAGGACCTGCCATCAGCTCGTCTCCCCGTGTTCTCTTAGCGTGTAGCTGGATGCCCCGTTAGAAGCGGCGTGTCGGCCAGTATACCAGAGTCTCGGCGGTGACATTCCGGAGTCCACGGGACGCGGCGAACGGCATGCCGTCTACCACAGAATGCGCTTGTCCACCATCGCCCGCACGTGGGCGGGAGGCATGCCCAGCACCTCACAAAAGGCGTACTGGTTGTGCTCCCCGAAGGTGGGGGCAGGCTCCGGCACGTCCTTGTACTCGCCGTCGAAGCGGGCGGGCAGGCGCTGCAACACGACGGGCACACCCTGCCTGGTGCGCACCGTGGTCAGCATGCCGCGTGCCTTCACCTGCGGGTCGTTGAGGATGTCCACCGTTGTCGCCGCCGGTCCCGCGGGCACGCCCGCTCTCTGCAGGGCGTGGAACAGGTCCCAGGGTTTGCGCGTGCGCGTCCATAGCTCAATGAGCTGTTCGATTTCGTCCCTGTGCTTCCACCTGCCCATACCGTCGGCGTACCGCGGGTCGTCGGCCAGCTCGCCTCGGCCCATCGCCTGGCACAGCCCGCGCCACTCGTCGTCATTGGTGATCCCGATGGCGATCCATGCGTCTTCGCCTTCGCACCGGAACGTGCCGTACGGAGCGAAGACGTCGTCGTGGTTGCCATCGCGATGGCGCACCCGTCCGTTCATGACGTAGTCCATCATGGCCTCCGGGATCATGCACATCTGGACTTCGCTCATCGCCAGGTCCGCATGCTGTCCCTGTCCTGTCTCGAAGCGGCTCCACAGGGCCATCATGATGGAGAGTACGCCGGATATGCTGCACACGCCGTCCAGGGTGCTGCCCACCGACGCGGGACGGCCGCTGGCCCGCCCGGTCAGATTGTCCACTCCGCCGAAGCTCGACGCTATGTGTCCGAAGGCCCTGTACCTGGAGTACGGCCCTGTCTGGCCGAAGCCGGACAGGGAGAAATAGACGACATCCGGCCGGACTTCGCGGATGTCCTTGTAACCAACTCCCAGGCGGTCCATGACGCCGGGCGCAAAGGACTCGACGACGACGTCGCAGACCTTCGCCAGCTCGCGGACCGCGGCCACTCCACCCGGCTTGCTCAGGTCCACCGTGATGCTCTTCTTGCTGTGGTTGGGCTGCTCGTAGAAACCAGTGCGTGGGTCACCCGTGAGTATCATGTTGCCTGTCTCGTCCACGCGCATGCGCCGGGAGATATCCAGGCGCGTACGGCTCTCCACCTTGTACACCTCGGCCCCCAGGCTTGCGAGCCAGAGGGTGACGAGCGGCCCCGCCAGCGCCAGAGTGAAGTCCAGGACACGGATATTTTCCAGAGGCAGCTTCCGCATGATGTCGCTCCCTTGATGTGTGAGTGTCGCCAGGCTTCTAGAAGTCATTGCAAAATGCCTGCTCACCCTTCGACAAGCTCAGGGTGAGCGGCCCGGATTTCCCGCTCGTGGTAAGTCCTTCGTCCTTCCCTGGAAGGATCAGGGCAGGCTTTGTCGAACCATGAAGCCGAATTTTGGAACGGGTCCTAGATAATCCCCGCCTGTCGGAGCTTGACCAGTTCCACCCGCGAGTATCCCAACTCGCCGCAAAAGACTTCGTCATTATGCTGGCCCAGCATGGGGGCCGGGCGGCGCAGGCTGTAGGGTGTCGCGGGCAATTTGAATGGCCCCGTGGGGTATCGCAGCGGGCCGACAACCGGGTGGTCTTTTTCCACCAGGATATTCCTGGCTCTGACGTGCGCGTTGCTCTCGATGTCAGCGATGGTGTTGACCGCGGCGCAGGGCACGCCCGCCGCCTGCGCGGTGTGCATGACCTCGTATTTCGTTTTGTCCTTCGTCCACGCCTGAATTGCCGTCTCTATTTCAGGCCAGTGGGCGCGGCGCCGGTGCTGCACCACGTAGTCCGGGTCGTCCGCCCACTCTTTCTTGCCGATCAGCCGGGCGAGCCGTGAGAACAGGTGCTCTGGAGCGAAGAAAAGAAATGCGTAACCGTCGTTGCACGGCTCGGCCTCGCCCGCGGCGAAAAACGCCTCGCGCGGCCATGTGGGAATCTCATTATCCATGGAATACTGAGTAAGGAAGCGGCTCATATTCTCGATGGACGTCTCGTACTCCGCCACATCCACATGAGTGCCTTCGCCCGTCATGCGCCGGGTGAGCAACCCCGCCATGGCGAAGTTTGCCGCGTTGATGCCCGCGATCATATCAGCCAGGCGTCCGCCCGCCTTCAGGGGCGCGTATTGGGGGCCTTCCGGGTTTGGCATCACCATGCTCAGGCCGCCCACGTTGTAGGCGGCGATGTCGCACAGCTTGTAGTCGCGGTACGGCCCCGTCTGGCCGAAGGGCGTGACGGAGACCGTGACCAGCCTGGGGTTGAGCGTGCGCAGTCCGTCATCGCCCAGCCCTAACGGCTCCAGAGTTCCCGGACTGGTGCTCTCAATGAAAACGTCCGCCCGCCGCACCAGCCGCTTCAACATCTCCGCGCCCGTGGGGCTTTGGACGTTCAGCGTGATGCCGCGTTTGTTGGTGTTCAAATAGAGAAAGACGCCGGACCGGTCGGGACCGGGAAGATCATGCAGAAAGGGGCCGACGCGACGGAGCGGGTCCCCGTGTAAGGGTGTTTCTACCTTGATGACGGAAGCGCCAAAGTCCGCCAGCAATTTGCTGGCGAAGGAGCCGGGGATACCATGAGACAACTCAATGACGCTGATCTTCTCCAGAACGGACGCCAAGCTAATACCTCCTGTGCCGCTCGAAGGAATTCGAGCGCATAGCATAGCACACCCCGCAAGCGTGCCGGACGGGCTAGGCGAGCGGCGGCGCGGAGTGTAGAATAGGCGCAATCTGTTACAGGAGAGTTGCGATGTACGATCTCGTTATAACGGGTGGGCGCGTCATTGACCCGTCAACGGAGAAGGACGGCGTGGCGGATGTGGCCATCACCGGCGGCAGGATCGCCAAGGTGGGACGCAATTTGGCCAAAGAGGGCGCCCGGCGAATCATTGACGTCAAGGGCAAGGTGGTCACGCCCGGCCTCATTGACCTGCACTGTCATGTGTTCAATGGTTTCGGCAGGTTCTCTTCCTATGTTCCCGACCAGGCGGGCGTCCTCTCCGGCGTGACCACGGCGGTTGACGCGGGCACGACCGGCGCCAGCACGTTCAAGAGCCTGCGCGATTTTGTGATGCCTTATGCCAAGACCCGCATCGTGCCATTCCTGCACGTTGTGCCGGCGGGGCTTGCCGTCATCCCTGAACTGAACCGCGAGGAGGACATCCAGGAGGATTGGGCGCTACAGGTCATCGAGGAAAACAAGGGCCTCATTCGCGGCGTGAAGATTCGTTTCACGGGGCCATATGTGCGCACGGCGGGCGTGAAGGCGGCCAAGAGGGCCAGGAGCATCGCCCGTCAGGCGAAAGTCCCGCTCATGGTGCACATTGGCGAGCAACACGAGAGGAACGTGCCTGTCCATACGCGAGCGATGTTGCCGGTGTTGGAGGCGGGAGACATCCTGACTCACTTTGCGACCGCTCGCAACGGCGGCGTGATGCTCAACACCAAGCGCCCGTTCCCTGAACTGCTGGAGGCGCAGAAGCGCGGAGTGGTCCTGGATATTGGACATGGTGGCAACAATCTTAGCTTTGACGTGGCGAGGCGGCTCCTGGACGCGGGCGTGCGCCCTTTCAGCATCAGCACGGACATGGCTGGTGGCAACCGCATGGTGTGCGTCTTCGGCCTGCCGGACACACTGGGCAAGTTCCTGGCGTTGGGCATGTCCATGCCTGACGTGGTGCGCTGCGCCACATTCAACCCCGCGAAGGCGCTGGGGATGGAGAAGGAAATCGGGACGCTGCGCACCGGCGCCGCCGCCGACGTCGCCGTTTTCGACATTCTGGAGGGGCATTTCGAGTTCCAGGACGCGGAGGGCAAGAAGCTGCACGGCGACCAGGCGGTGATACCGGTGCTCACGGTCCGCGCCGGCGAGGTGGTTTCCGCCGACTGGGGACCGCGGCCTACGGGCTGGGTGCCCCCTCGTGTGGCACCCTGCTGCTAACCTGGCGGGCCTGCCCTGCAAGCTGCTGGTGTTGACAAAGCAACTCATGTGCCATAGACTTGGGCCACGCAGCACCATCCTAATATCCGCTCATGTGTGGAAGGCGTCTAGGCAGCGCTCATTAAGGACGTTTTAAGGGAGGAAGCATAATGATGCCAGTGCATAAGACGAGACAAGGTCTATGGACCGCCGGCCTGTACGTGCTGGCCTCGGTGGCGCTCTTCGCCGCGGGGTGCGCCCCCGCCGCTCAGCCCGCGCCGGCTCCGGCAGCTTCCGCGGCCCTGGCGGCTCCCGCAGCGCCTGCGGCCCCTGCTGCGGCACCCACACGCGCGCCTGCGACAGCGCCCGCAGCTCCGGCGCCGACCGCCCGCCCGGCGGCACCGACGCCTGCCCCGGCCACGTCTCAGGTCAAGCGGGGTGGCACTCTTCGGCTGGTGCTTCCGGCGGAGCAGCCGCACTGGGACCCGCACCGCTCCACCGGCTCCGTGGAGATGTGGGAGTACCTGGGCGACTACCTCGTCAACTTTAACCCCAAGGATGGCGCTCCAGTCCCCGAGCTTGCGGAGAAGTGGGAGTTCAAGGACCCGCAAACCCTGGTGCTGTCCATCCGCAAGGGCGTGAAATTCCACAACCTGGCGCCGTCAACAGGCCGCGAACTCACGGCGGATGACGTGGTCTGGAATCTCAAGCGCATTACTCGGCCTGGCGCTCAATACATCTGGAAAAGCAGCTTCGAGCCGGTCCAGTCGTTCACGGCGCTGGACAAGTACACTGTCCAGATCAAGTTGAAGTTCCCATTCGCTCCTATCGTCAGTTACCTGAGAGGCACCACGTTCCCGACGCAGCCCATGATCGCCGCCGAGGTGGAGGAAAAGCTCGGAGGGGAGGACGCTTACAAGGACCTGACGAACGCCCGCGCGACAGGCCCGTTCATAATCAAGTCGTATGTGCCGTCCGTCAGCGCCGAGGCGGTGCGTAATCCGGACTACTGGCAGCAGGGCAAGCCGTATCTGGACAAGGTCCAGATGTACGTGGTGGGAGACATGGCCACGGTCATCGCCGCCTACC
This sequence comes from Dehalococcoidia bacterium, assembly GCA_030648205.1. Taxonomy (NCBI): domain Bacteria; kingdom Bacillati; phylum Chloroflexota; class Dehalococcoidia; species Dehalococcoidia bacterium. Next base: position 15,189 of record JAUSIH010000102.1, read on the forward strand.
GCGCGGGGAAGGTGGACTACGGGGCCACGAGCGCCGCCGCCATGGATGTCGTCGCCAAGAATGACCTCCAGCGCACCAATCCCAACATTAAGTTCGCGGAAGTGCCGGACCCGTATGTCGTCGCTCTGGTCGGCCATCTTCAGAAGAAGCCCTTCGACGACATCCGCATCCGGAAGGCCATGTTCCTGGCCCTGGACCGGCAAGAGATGGTCAAAATCGCCGTGGGGGGCGGCGGACACATCAGCGGCCCCATGTCGTGGAAGCTGTTCCCCGGGTGGACATGGAGCGAGCAGGAGCTGTTGAAGCGCGAGGGCTTCCGGCCCAAGAACACTCCAGAAGGGCAGGCTGACATCGCGGAGGCGCAGAGGCTCATGCGCGAGGCGGGGTACGGCCCGGACAAGCCGCTGGTGGTGGACGCGGAGGGCACCACGTACATACCGTTCCTCAACCTGACGCCCACAGAGATCGCCAAGTCCGAGCTTCAGAAGATATACGTTAATATTCGGACCATCAAGATCGTGGACCGCACGCAGTGGTTCGACCAGGACGCCAGCGGGGATTTCCTGTTCCGCACTCGCGGGTACAACACCCCCATGGAGCCGGACGCACAGCTTTACACGCGCCACCACACGGGAGCGGGCCGCAACTTCCAGAAGCTCAGCGACGCCCAACTCGACAAGCTCCTAGAGGAGCAGCAGCGGGAGCTGGACCAAGTCAAAAGGAAGGACCTGGTGATGAAAGCTCAGGAAAGGTTGTGGAACCTGTACCCACAGGCGTGGCTGCTGACACGCGACGCATTCTTCGCCCAGCAGCCCTGGGTGGAGATGCAGCCGACTCCGTGGAGGCGCTGGGGTGATCCGGCCGCCACGTGGATAAACCGCTAGGCCCGAACCAGCAACGAGAGAAGAGGGGTACGCACCTATGAGCGCGATAGCCACACCCGGCAGGTATTACGTCCTTAACCCTGAGGGCGTCCCCCAGACAAAGGCGGAGGACAGCAGGCTGTCGCCTCGCGTGGCCGACCTTCGCGGCAAGACTGTCGGCATGGTGGACGACGGCGCATGCGGCGCCTTCATGCACCATCTGGGTGAGGTCATCGAGCAGCGGTTTCCCGGCGCCAAGGCCCGCTACTGGCGCAAACCCTCTCTGTCGAAGCCGGCTCCCCCCGAGTTGATTGATGAAGTGTCCAAAAACGTGGACATCGCCATCGTCGGGGCATGCGTCTGAGGGTCGTGCACGTCGGGCTGTATGCACGACACGGTGCGGCTGGAGCGCAAGGGTGTGCCTACGGTATGCCTCTCCAACGACCTCTTTGAGACCGCGGCCAGGCGCCAGGCGGAGCTGATGGGGTTGCCCGGCGCGGCGGTGGTGGTGGTGCCCCACGAGCCGGGCGGCACGATAGACCTGCACCCCCGGCGTGTTGACGAGTCGCTCGGGCGCATCGTGGACGCCCTGGTCGGCGCGCCCAAGGCTGTGCCGCAGCGCCAGGCGAAGGCGTAGCCGCCGTCTCACGACACCAGGTGAAAGCGCTCCGCTGGCCGCGAGGCTGACGGAGCGCTTCAGCTTTGCGTCGGACACACTGGATTAAACGACGGGTTCACCCTGCCTTTTCTTGAGAAGCCACCCCGCGCCCACTGCGATCAAAAGGAACAGTATCGCGTCGGCCACGAAGGTCGCCCGCACACCGAAGGCCACGCTCAATGTGCCCGCGGTGAGGCCGGCCGTCCCGTATGAAAACGCCGTGGCGCTTTGGACAACTCCGAATACGGCTCCCTGGCGCTCTCTAGGTGCGGTGTTGCTCACGAGAGAGCTTGTACATGTCAGCATCGCGCCCTGGCACAAGCCAAACAGACCAAACAGCGCGGCGGATATGACAACTGACTGCAACCAGAACTGGGGGAGGAACAGACCGGACGCGGCGATGGATGCGACCACGAAAACGAGCAGGAGCTGGTTCGGGTGGACCACACGTCCGATGACGGCTGCAGACAGGGCGCTCGCGAGGGCGACCAGTCCCAACGCGACCCCGGCCATCGTAGCCGCTCGGTCAAACACCATCTCCTGCATGAACACCGCCATTACCGGACTCAGGCTGAAGCCGCCAAACCGGCTGGCGAAAAGAAGGACGAGCAGGGGTAGCAATGCCTGTGTCTGCAGGACCGCCTGGATATCTTTCAGCGGGTTGAGGCCACGCCCTTTGTGAGTGGAAACCACGAATCTCTCTCGAACAAAGAACGCCGCGACCAAGAAATCGATAAAGAGCACACCACTCATCACGAAGAAGGGAACATGATAGCCGAACCTGTCTGCCAGAACACCTCCAATAACAGGCCCGGTCATATTCCCCAGGAAAAAGGCCGTCTGGACCGAGCCTAGGGCCATGGCAGTGCGTTCACGAGGCGCCTGCGACGCCGCCAGAGCGGAGGCGGCAGTGTTCACTCCGGTGAGCGTCCCGTGAACGAAACGCATGAACACCATGAAGACAACGCTGGGCGACAGACCGGTAAGCGCAAGGACGATGACACCCCCCACGGTGGCGCGCAGGAGCATGGTGCGCCGTCCATACCGGTCGGCCAGTGTGCCCCAGAATGGCCCGCTGAAAAAGGCGCCGGCAGCGCCGGCAAAATGGGCCACGCCGGCCCAGAACACGGCCTCGTTGGGGTCGCGAACGCCCAGCGTCTGGTTGAATAGAGGGAGCAGCGGTGCGACAGAGCTGAATCCCGTCGCCGATAGAAACACCACAGCCGTCAGCGCGTAGAGGTTGCGCTTCCAGAGCTGGTCGGTGGCTGGTGGCGCTGGAGAGGTCACGGACGGATTATACGCTCAACCCCGGCGCCGCTCGGTAGCACGCGCGCTGACTAGATGGATCGTGAGCGATCAGCCGTCACCTACGGCGCGTCGGACGCAGCGGGAGCCGTGGGATCGGCCCAGCTAGGCGTTAACTTGGCGGGAGGGGGAGGGAGTCGAACCCACCGGAGACACCGCAGGGCGCCTCCCAACGGTTTTGAAGACCGCGAGAGCCACCGGGCCCCATACCCTCCCGCGAAAGACTAGGCCACCACAGCTTCCAGGTACTTCTTGAGCTCGCCTTTCGGCACCGCCCCCACTACCTGCTTGACGGCCTTGCCACCCTTGAACACCAAGATAGAGGGGATGGCGCGAATGCCAAACTTGCTGGCGGTGAGGGGGTTCTCGTCCACGTTGACTTTGGTGAACCGTACCTTGCCCTCATACTCCTTGGCAAGCTCTTCCATAACCGGCTCGATCATCTTGCAGGGGCCGCACCAGGGCGCCCAGAAGTCCACCAAAACAGGGGTCTTGGACTGGATGACTTCGCTTTCAAACTCGATGTCGGTGATTTCTTTGGACCTGCCCATGTCATGACTCCTTCGCGCTGACCTCTGTGGCTTCTTCTTCAGGTTTCGCAAGGGCGGTCCGCATCGCGCTCAGCAGCTCCCCTTGCGCCGCCAACTGGGCCTGACGGACGGCGTGCTTGATGGCGAGAGCGTCGCTTCGCCCGTGGGCCAGTATGACATGCCCGTTCACACCCAGAAGAGGCACGCCGCCGTGCTTGCGGAAATCGTAGCCTTTATAGACGTCGAGCAGGGGTGGACTCCAGATGAAAGCCGTAGCCAGGGCGGGTATATTTGATTCCACCGCCAGTTTGACGGATGCCATGAGGGTCTCGGCAATGCCCTCGCCGAGCTTCAGCACCACGTTTCCCGTGAAGCCGTCGGTGACCACCACGTCCGCCAGGCCGCGCAGCAGGTCCTTGCTCTCCACGTTGCCGACGAAGTTCAGCCCGCTGGTCTTGAGCAGCTTGTGCGCCTCACGGACCAGACGGTTGCCCTTTTCCTCCTCCTCTCCGTTCGACAGGAGGCCCACCCGAGGACGGGACATTTTGTACATGTGTTCCATGTAGAGGCTGCCCATGCGGGCGAACTGCACCAGGTTCTGGGGTTTGCAGTCGGGGTTCGCGCCGACGTCCAGAAGAAGGCCAACCCCCTTAAATCCTGGAATGACGAAGGCCAGGGCGGGGCGCAGCACCCCCGGCAGGCGGTCGAGTATCATGAGCGCGGCGGCCATGCCCGCGCCTGTGTTGCCCGCCGACACAAAGGCTGATGCCTCGCCGCGCTTTACCATCTCCAGCCCCACGGCGATGCCGGAACGAGGCTTTTGCTTAAGCGCGACCATGACCGACTCCGCCATGCCGATGATGTCCGGCGCGTGCACCACGCTGACACTCGCAGCGGGGTGGTTGAATTTTTCGATTTCAGCGCGTATGGCGGAGGGCACGCCGACCAGGGCGACCTCCACACCGAACTCCTCCGCCGCGAGAATGCCGCCGCGGACTATCTCCCCGGGGGCCTTGTCGCCTCCCATTGCGTCAAGGGCGATCTTCATGGCCTATCTTCATCTCCAGAAATGCGTACACCGTCGTTCACCATAGCAGCTTCCCTATTGTGCGTCAAGGTGGAAACGGGCCGTCGTTCGTCCTGTTCTCACGCACTCTCTCTCCGTGAGCACCCGCGCCCTGTTACGGCGTCAGACGGCGGACTCCAGCGCGACGACCAGGGTCATGGCGGTGGCGCTGCCGATGGGCACGCTGATGTTGTCGTCGAGGCGGATGGGCAGTATCTCTATGCCCGCGGCGACCGCGGCCCCCAGAAGACGCGCCGAGAGCGCTATGTTTGCTCCCAGGGGCGCCAGCAGGAGGCCCGCCACGGTCGCACCCACCAGGAAGACGAACGCCCCCTCTATGCTCTTGCCCTTCCATCGCCAGTGACCCGCGCGCTCTCCGACAACGCTCGCCAGGGGGTCGCCCCACGCCGTGTACGCGACGGCCAGCACCGCGATACGGGCGTCGAACACCGCGAACACCATGAGGGCGGACAGGACAAGGTACGTCGCTCCGGAGACCGCCTGCCTTTCATGCGTTTTTACCAGGGGAGCGAAACGGCCTACGAGCCACCCGTTCAAGTCGGGCCGCGCGAAGCGCAACGCTTCGAGGACGAAGGCAAGCGCGGCGAGGACGCCAAGTGTCGGGAGAAGCGTCCCCCGGCTCACTAGCAGGCCCAGGGCCGCGATCAGGCTGCCGAGGCAAGCGTGCAGGACGTGGCGGAGAGCCGTCGGTTGGGACGCTGGTGTCGCTGTCATCCGGAGGCAAGGAACTCGTCGCGGACCCGCCGCAGCGCGTCAGGCTGCGTCAGCAGGTCGGCGACGGTCATGGCCATCGCCTTGGCGCCGTCCAGCATGCCTTTCCGCGCCGCGGGCGAGACGGCGGCCCGCGCGAACTCAGGGGCGTGAAGCGACGCCCCGCCTTGCGGCGCGATGGCGAGCAGAGGGTGGATGGACGGCACCAGGGCGCTCACGTTGCCCATGTCCGTGCTGAAGGGGTGCTCTGAACTCATGGGGAGGACATTGCGGCCCAGGACCATCATGTTGCCGGCGTACAACTCGGCAAGGGCCTGGTTGGTGCGCAGGGCGGCGAAACGCTGGGACCCCCAGCGGTGCTGGAGCCGGGCGCCCGTGGCCCGGGCCGCGCCCTCGAAGCAGGCCAGCACCTTGGGCAGCAGCTCGTCCAGCAGGATATCGTCGCGCGCGCGCACCATCAGGCTTGCCGCGGCGTGGGCGGGAATGACGTTGGACGCCTCGCCGCCGTCCGTGATGATGCCGTGCACGCGGCTGCCATCGCGCAGGTGCTGGCGGAGCGCGTTCAGGCCGTTCCAGGCCAGGACCAGCGCGTCCAGGGCGTTGATGCCCAGATGCGGATGCGCGGCGGCGTGGGCCGCCCGTCCGAAGAACTCCACCTCCAACGTGACGCATGCCAGAGCGAGGACACCGGCCCGGTCCTCGCCGGCCGGATGCACCATCATCGCGGCGTCAAGCTCCCGAAAAGCGCCGCGCTCCGCCATGACCACCTTGCCGCCACCGCCCTCTTCGGCGGGCGTCCCGAAGACGACGACGGCGCCGCCCGCCGCGTCAACGGCGTGACGCGCCGCCACGCCCGCGCCGACGGCGGCTGTTGCGATAATGTTATGTCCGCATGCGTGTCCCAGCTTGGGGAGCGCGTCGTACTCGGCCAGGATGCCGATGATAGGCCTGCCCTTCCCATACGTGGCCTTGAACGCGGTCGGCGTGTCGCAGATGCCGCGCTGTACGCGGAATCCCTGGCGCTCAAGGAACTCCGTCAGCCACGCCGCGGCCCGCGTCTCCTGAAAACCGATCTCCGGGTGCGCGTGAATGCGACGGGCCAGCGCCCACAGCGCGGACTTGTGCCCGTCAACCTCGGCGGCCATGCGCTTTTTCAGCGCCGTCATGGGGGGTGCGGTCTTCTCAGACATTCTATATTATGTCACCTTCTCCCCCGAACGGCCCGCGCGTGCGCTTACGACTGCCGCCGTCAGAGACAGCATCGCGGCCGGCACGTAGAAGGCTCCTATGGAGAACCCCGTGGCAACGGAGAAGCCTGACAGGAGGATGGCCACTGTCCACAAGACGAGCCGACGGACGACGGGATTCAGGCGTTGGGCTTGAGCACAGACGAAGGCCAGAGCCGCCAGCGCAACAGGCGCCGAGAGAGGGACAAGGGCCATTGGGCCGTTGACTTCGATGAGGGACGCGGCCCCCCGTATGACTCGCGGCGCGCCGCCCGCTGGGGCACCGGAGGTTGCGCTGATGCTCTCATAGGAATAGGAGTACGGCCACAGAATCAGCCACAACGATGCGGCCAGCGCAATGACCAGCGACATGCCGCTCATGATTTCCGTAGCGCGATGGTATCTCATGGGTTGCCTCGGCGCCTATTTTGTGCGTGGCGTTCGTGACGGCGACGCGTAGGCCCTGCCCTACCGCCCCGCAGGGCGGGGCTGCGGGGCCAGGGAACGGAGACGGCTGATCACCCCGGTGAGAGTATCCAGGACGTAGTCCACCTCGGCCTCGGTGTTCTCCGGCCCCACGGTGAAGCGCAGGCTCCCGGCCGCCAGCTCCGTGGTCAGGCCTATGCCCAGGAGCACGTGGGAAGGCTCCGGGCTGGCCGAGTTGCACGCGCTACCCGTGGAGCAGGCGATACCCTGGAGGTCCAGGCCCAGTACCATGGATTCGCCCTCAGCGCCGTCGAAGGAAAAATGCGCGTTGTGCGGCAGGCGCTGGGCGGGATGGCCGTTCAGCCGCGCGCCCGGCACGCGCTCAAAGACGCCGCGCATAAGCCTGTCTCTGAGCATCCGGCATCGAGAGCTGATTGACTCCCTGCCCTCCGCGGCCAGCCGCAGGGCCGTCGCCGCGCCCACCATGCCGGGGACGTTTTCGGTGCCCGCCCTGCGGTGTCGCTCGTGACCGCCGCCGACCTGCTGCGCCAGGAAGGGCGTGCCTTTGCGGAAGTACAGAACGCCGACGCCCTTGGGCCCGAAGAACTTGTGCGCCGCGAGGCTCAGCATGTCCACGCCCAGCTTGCCCACATCGAGGTCAAGCATCCATGCCTGGACTGCGTCCGTGTGGACTACTATCGGATGCCCAACTTTTTTGGCCCTGTCCTTGACCACGCGCACAATGTCGTGGACCGGCTCGATGGTCCCTATCTCATTGTTCGCCATCATGATGCTGACGACGGTTGTGCGGTCGGTCAGCGCCCGCTCCAGGTCATCCAGCCGCACCAGCCCGTCCTTGTCCACGGCCAGGTAGGTCACCTTGAATCCCATCTGCTCCAGTTGCTGGCATGAGTGCAGGACGGCGTGGTGCTCAATCGTGGACGTGATGATGTGGTCGCCCGACTGCCGCAGGGCGTGCGCGGCGCCCTTGATGGCGATGTTGTCGGACTCGGTGCCGCCGCTCGTGAAAACGACGTCCTGGGGCGCGCACCCCAGCACATGCGCCACCGTCTCGTGGGACTCGTCCACGGCCTTCCGCGCTTCCTGTCCGAAGCCGTGGACGCTCGACGGGTTGCCGAATGTGTTTGTGAAGAATGGCAGCATGCTCTCCACGACGCGCGGGTCCGTCGGGGTCGTGGCGGCATGGTCCATGTAAACGCGCTTGCCCATACTTCCGCTCCTCTCCCGGCGATCGAGCGTTACTTCAGCTCCGACCGAAGCCGGATGATGTGGAGCAGCCTGTCCCTGGCCACCACGCCTACCACCATATCGCGGTCCACCACGGGCAACTGGTTGACGTCCGCCTCGTCCATGCGCTCCAGAACGCTCAGCGCATCATCCTGCGGAGCAACGTACTTCATTTTATCCAGAGGCGTCATGACGTCGCTGGCCAGGGTGGAATCCCAGCGCTCCCTGGGGACGGCCTTGATGTTGCGCAGTGTGATAATGCCGTCCAGGACGCCGTTCGAGCCGACCAGCAGGAACCGCCGGTCCTGGAGAAGCAGACTCTCGTCCACCACGCGGCGCAGGGTGGTGGAGCGGGACACCATCGGCAAGTCGCGCGTCATCACGTCGCGGGCGGTGTAGCCGGTCAGGGATTCGCGAAGGACCATCTGTGAGTAGGTGGAGGTGGCCGCATTGTCCAGGAACCAGCCGATGAAGGCGATCCACACCCCTCCCATGAGCCCAATCTTTACGCCCGTCAGGTTGGCGATGAGGGAGGCGCCGAGCGCTGAGACGGCGCCGCCCACGATGAACGTCCACGCCACCACACGTCCCACCGTCACCGCGATGCGCGTGGCGGAGCGATAGTCGCGGCGCACCCACCAGAGGATGGCGCGCAGCACGCGTCCGCCGTCCAGCGGAAAGCCCGGTATGAGGTTGAAGACGGCGAGGTTGAGGTTAATGACGGCGAGCCAGCCCGTCATGGCGGCAAGGGTTTCGCTGACGGGATCGGCCACCAATTGCAGCCCGTAGAAGAGACCCGCCAGGGCCAGGCTCATGAGCGGCCCGACGACCGCAATGAGCGCCTCGACGCGTGGCTTCGTCGCCTCCCGCGCGATCTGGGAGACGCCTCCGAAGATGAACAGAGTGATGCCTTTGACGGGGATGCCGAAGGACAGGGCGACGACGCTGTGGGCCAGCTCGTGCCCCAGCACGGAGCCGAAGAACAGGAGGCTGGTGACCAGAGCCGCCGTCCACCGGGTCTCCGGCGACCATAGCGGGGAAAACTGGGCGGCGAGCGAGACGGTCACCAGCGCGAAGATGATGAACCAACTGTAGCTCACCCCCAGCGGGATGCCGAAAACACGGCCTATGTGCAATGAGCTTGTCGTAGTGGCCCTCCCACCTGTTGCTGTGCTACCGTCCTACACATCTTACAACGACTGCATGCTTGTCACAATCTGTCCCCGAACGTGGTTCTCTTTCCTTGGGGTGGTTGGGTAGGGATACAGGATACTTCTTGCCGATGTTTGGCAGGGCATATAGAATGGGCGCATGTCCTTCGAAGTCGTATTAGAGTTTATAGGCTATCTAATTCGCAAGACTGCACTGTGGCTAGCCACAGTGGTGGCGTTCGGCATCATCAAATTGATACCACGAATTTATTTCGAAGATGTGTTACTCCAATGGTTCAAAGACGTTGTGCTACGTGGCAGGTGGTCTATGTTTGAACCTGCCGCCACAATCTTTGTGCAGTGGATTCTACCATTCCTACTGGCCTTTGTATTCGCGTGGCTAGTATGGAAATATGCTTGGAAAGGCGGCAGAGAGAAATTAGCAAATGAGCTGGGGTTGCACCATGCCAAAGGCAATGCCACTAAAGGACTTGCCGACTATGAAGTCGCAGCTAAAAAGGTCATTGCGAGAATGCCGTTGATTTGGGTGACTGAAATACCCACATTTGCTTCATTTGCGAATGGTTTGGCTACGTGTGAAGCTCAAGTGGGACAGTATCTAGATAAAGGAGACCATTCCAGCAAGAACGCCCAACGCATTATCTCGCAAGCCGCCAGGCTAACAAGACAATATGCAGACCACCTCGACCTACAAATTCCAATTTGGGAAAAGCAAGCCAAAAACGTCACGGATGGAACAGCGGCATGGGGTGACTGGCTTGTCTCGACGGCGAGTGTCCCTCATAGTGAAATCCGAGCATTCAAAAACCTAAATAGGATTCTCATGCGCTGGTCTGAATTGGCTGGTAAGGGTTGCACCATATTTGGGGAACAACTGAATGACCTTACGGTGCTAGACACCAGCCAAGATACTAAGAATGGGCGCGGAAGGATAAAAGAAGCTTTGCGACGTTTGGCTGCTATTATGGAGACAGTCAAAACCAGTTGTGAGTGCACGCTTTCCAAATTGGAGGACGTGCACTGATGGGGAAACTCGTTTTGACCCCAATATGCCACCAACCAAAAGGAAACAGAACCTCGAACGTGGTGTATTTGACACTGCCGCGGATACGCGGCTATAATACGGCTGTCTTTAGCTTGCCCGACGGTTCCCGTCACGCAGGGCGGGAAGGAGGCGGATGGACATGACCCTCAAGGACAAGCTGATGGCCGACTTACAGGACTCGATGCGGAAGGGAGACACCATCCGCCGCGACGTCATTCGATTCCTGCGCTCCGGCATCGGCAACGAAGAGGTCGCCCGGAATGTGGAGAGCCTGGACGACGTCGGAGTGGCGGAGATCATCGCCCGTCAGGCCAAGCAGCGCAGGGAAAGCATCATTGAGTTCAAGAAGGGCAACCGCCAGGACCTCGTGGCGAAGGAGGAGGCGGAGCTCGCCATCCTTCTGTCCTACATGCCGCAGCAGATGTCTCGTGACGAGCTGACCGCGCTGGTCAAGAAGGTCATCCAGGACGTGGGCGCGCACGGCCCCGCCGACAAAGGCAAAGTCATGGGGCGTCTGATGCCCCAGGTCAAGGGGAAAGCGGACGGCCGCGATGTCAATGAGGTGGTCACGACGCTTCTGGCGAACCCCTCTGCTTGACGCCACGCGTACAATAAAACGGTTGGAATGCCCTCAGACCCATCCGGCTGGGGGCGTTCTTTTCCAGAAGTCATTCCAAAATGCCTGCTCCCCCTTCGACAAGCTCAGGGTGAGCGGTGGTTTTTCCGTTCATGGTGAGCCTGCCTGCCCTGAGCAGAGCCGAAGGGTCGAACCATGAGGCCGAATCTTGGAACGGGTTCCAGTAGACTGATAACGGGTTACAACATGCGATTCGGAGTCATCGTCTTCCCCGGCACCTGGAGCGACAGGGACTGCCACTGGGTACTTGACCAGGTCTTTCACCAGCCCGTGGAGTATGTCTGGCACAAAGAGGCCGACGCCTCACGGTTCGACGGTCTTATCCTCCCCGGGGGCTTTTCCTACGGCGACTACCTGCGCGCCGGGGCCATCGCCCGGTTCTCCCCCATCATGCGGGAGGTGGCGCGCTTCGCCCGGCAGGGCCGCCCGGTCTGGGGCATTTGCAACGGCTTCCAGGTGCTCTGCGAGGCGGGCCTGCTTCCCGGCGTCCTCATGCGCAACCGCGACCTGCGCTATCACTGCCAGTGGGTGCACCTGCGCGTCGAGAACGCCAACACCCCCTACACCCGAACGTGCAAGCCGGGCCAGGTGCTGCGCATTCCCATCTCCCACGGCGAGGGCAACTACTTCGTGGACAAAGCGACCCTCGCGCGAATGGAACAGCGCGGACAGGTCGTCTTCCGCTATTGCACCCCTTCGGGCGCCGTCACCGACGAGGCCAACCCTAACGGAGCGCTGGACAACATCGCGGGCGTGACCAACGCCGAGGGGAATGTCCTCGGGATGATGCCGCACCCGGAGCGCTGCTGCGAGGCCGTCCTGGGCGGCACGGACGGTCGCTTCCTGTTCGAGTCCGTTCTCAAGAGTGCGATTGCCAGAGTGACGGCCTAGTCTGTGATCGCAGTCAGTACGCTACGCGGCGAGAAGGTCGTCCTGCGCCTCCGCTTCTTCGGCGACGGTCGCTACCGGGACCTCAACGTGATGGGTATTCTACGAGAAGAGTGGGAGAAGGGCGCGTCCAACGGCGCATAGGCCGGCGGTGACGCGGCGGCACCCCGCTTTGCGGGGCCCGGTCGCAGCCCCCCTTCCCAGGAGAGTCGCGTTTTACCATGCGTGTCTCCCAACAGCACCTGGATGACCTGGCCATATCCCGCCAGGAGTACGGCCTCATCGTCAGTCGGCTGGGCCGGGAGCCTAACCTGCTGGAGCTTGGGCTTTTCGGCTCGCTGTGGAGCGAGCACTGCGGCTACAAGCACTCCAAGCTGCTGCTCAGCCAGTTCCCCCACAAAAGCCCGCGCGTGCTCATCGGCCCCGGCGAGGAGAACGCCGGCGCGGTGGACATCGGCGGCGGGCTGGCCGTCGTCATGAAAGTGGAGTCGCACAACCACCCCTCGGCGGTGGAGCCGTTCCAGGGCGCGGC
>JAUSIH010000103.1 GCA_030648205.1 Dehalococcoidia bacterium
GTCCCCGGCCCCGTAACGGCGAGGTGCGGGCCTTCGCAGCCGAACACAGTCACGCAGCTATCCTCCAGCTTGAAGCCGCGCTCCACGTGGATCGGCTCCCACGGGTTGTCCTCCGGGCGCTCGGCTATGAGATAAGCCGCCTCGCCCGGGTGGCCGATGGTGGTGCGGTCCATCTCGCCCGCGTGCGCGCCGCCGATGTTCCAGCGGATGAGCCGAATAGCCCGCGCGATGGACCCGTTGGCCCGCTCAATCAGGCCGAAGGTGCAGTCGCCGTAGTGGAAGCTCAACTCCTTCACGATGGGGCCGCTCACGATGGTGAGGGGCACGACGGAGTGGGTGGTGGTCTGCACGCCGTTGAAGTTGAACTTAGGCTCCATCATGGCTTCCAGGGCCGCCAGAACGACCGGAACGTACTCCGGCTTGCAGCCCGCCATGACACAGTTGATGGCGATTTTCTCGATGGTTGCGATGCCCTGCTTGGGCGGAAGGATGCCGATCACCTCCGCCGGGTCGCGCCCGATGGCATCCAGCATCTTGCGCACCAGAGGCTCCAGCGGTGGGATGACGGGCAGGCCGTCGGTCCAGCCTTTCGCGTAAACGGTCTCCACCATCTCTTCGAGGGTGTCCACGTCAATGTGAGCGGACGCAAGTTTCATACGGCTCCTCCTGAGCATAGCGGAGGCCCGCGGGACGAGCGAACGCTCCCGCGGGCCTCGGACTTTGTTAAGGCACCGACTACCGGGCAGGCCGGGGCACGGGCTTTGTGGTCATGCGGATGATGGGCTCGATTGAGTTGTCGGCCTTCCGCTCCTCTTCCGCCTTCGTCCCGTAGGGCATGGGCTGGGGAATGATGAGCATGGGAAGGTCGGGCACGCCCAGGGCCTTCGCCTGGGCCTTCGCGGCCGACTCGAACCTGTCGTGGGCCACGAGGACAGTCGGAATGCCCTTCCGGTAAACTGCCACGGCGTCGCGCACGGCGCCCGATGTGCAGCTGCCTCAGGCCCCCACGCCGACGATGGCGACGTCCACCTGGGAGGTTACCTGATCGATCATCTCCTTCGTGGCGGGCGCGCCCACGTTGGGCTTTATGTGAGAGACCACCTTCATGGGCGTGAAGTGGGCGGTGACCTTCTTCTGCAGGAAGGCCCAGTAGTCCACGGCGGAGTAATGCCCGTCGAAAAGAAAGCCGATTGACTTGCCCTTCAACGTATCCAGGGGGACGATGGTCTTCTGCGGCCCGGTGTCCTCCACCTGAATCGCAGCGACTGGGTCCAGCAAGACGTAGTTGGCCATGCTCCCTCCTTGCGCCTGTGTTATCTCGAAGGTCGTCGTACGGTTGGCCCGATTGTAGGCGACGCCGCGACGCGGTGTCAAGGCGAAGCGCGGCCAGTCTGTCATTCCAGGAGCCGCATCTATACCCATAGGCGGGAAGCGCTCTGTCTAAGGGAGATTTCTCGTCCTTCCGACGAAGGACGAGAAAGGACAAAACGGACTGGATTTGGCTCTCCTTTTGTGTCAAAGAGATCGCAGAGAGACACAGTCCCTCTGCGCTATACCAGCCCTAGCTTCTGTGCCTCGCGGCGCAGCTCCGCGCGGAAGTCCGGGTGCGCCACGGCCAGAAGCTCCTCCGCGCGCTGCTTCAGCGACTTGCCGAGCAGTCGCGCGACGCCGTACTCGGTGACGATGATGTCGGCAAAGGTGCGCGGGACGGTGACCGCCTGAGCCGGGTCCAGCCGGGCCGCGATGCGCGACTGGGCGCCCTTCGACGCGGTAGCGGGCAGCACGATGACCGACCGTCCGCCGCGCGACATCACCGCGCCCATCGCGAAGCCCACCAGTCCGCCGCCTTCGCCGCGCGCGCTCTCCGCCGTGATCTGGCCCGTGAGGTCAATGCCGACGGCGCTGTTGATGGCGACCATGTTCTCGTGGGCGGAGATGACCGCCATGTTATTGACATAAGAGTTATCGTACATCTCGAACAGAGGGTTGTCGTGCATGTACTCCAGGTCTTGCGCGGTGGCGTAGAAGGCGCTGGCAACCACCTTGCCCGGGTGCATGGTCTTGCGGGCGCCGGTGAAGATTCCAGCGCGCACGTCCTCGGCGAAGCCGTAGCGCGTTCCGCCCGTGTGGAACCCCAGGTCGCGCTTGCCTTTGAAGACGCCCAGCACGTGCGTGTAGTCAATGACCGAGCCGACGCCCATCTCGACGGTGTCGCCATCGCGCACGATCTCCTTCAGGTAGCCGGCCATGGCCTGCACGATGGCGTTCGGCTCGCGCGGCGCCGAGGCCGTCCACGGCGGCGCGTCATGCGGGACGAAGGCGGCTATCTCCGAGACGTGGATGCGGTTGTCGCCGGGGACGCGGATGACGTTGCTGTTGACCTCCGCCAGCACGGTGCGCGCGCGCCGGGCGAGCTGCCGCTTCATGACCAGGTAGTGGCCGAAGCCGCAGTTGCCCTCGGCGTCGGGCGGCGAGACGGAGACGACGAGCACGTCCAGCGGGCGGCCCGAGATCACGCCCTCGTCGTAGAGCTTGTACTCGTGGGCGAAGATGGAAGGTACAAGCTCGTTGCGCTGCTGCCCCGCGATGGTGAACGCGGCGTCGCTGCCGGACGGGACCCAGGTGAAGTCCTCATAGTGGTTATCTCCCTTCAGGGCGACGCCGCGCAACTCCCCCGCGCGTTTGCCCAGCGCCAGCGGTATCGCCTGCGGGTCGGTGCGGCCCACGAGGACCACCTTGTCGCCGTTCTGGACGAGTCGGGCGGCCTGCTCCGCGGACACTGTCTTGCGCTTGTATTCCTCGCGCCAGTCCATGCATACCTCCGGCGGACGCGCCGCGCCCGCCCCATATCGCCCGCATGGTACGGCCACGCGCCGGAGAGGTCAAGGCCGCCAGGACAATCGCGTCGTAATGCGAGCATTCATTCCCGTCCGTCCCGTGAGTCTTTGAAGAAATGCTGAAAGAAGCCCGCCGGTTCACCACTGTCATTCCGGCGTAGGCCGGAATCCAGTGTCGCCCGTCTCGGGCGAGCTTGTGTCCCTGGGCTCCGGCTTTCGCCGGAGCGACGAAGGGACGTCCCCTTTGTGGTTTGCCATGTCCATGAGTAAGAAGGAATTAGACGCGATTGCCCTGTCAAGGCCGCCGCCGTCTCCGGTAGAAAGCACGGACGGCCATGCTATGATGGAGCAGTATGTGGAAACGAGGCCCGCACAGGCGCGCACAAGAGGGCCGGAAGCTCCGTCGCAGGGACGCGGTTGGGGAGCAGGTGGCGCCCCCTCCGCCGCCTGCCGCTCCGCGCACACCTGACGACACCTCT
Organism: Dehalococcoidia bacterium; assembly: GCA_030648205.1. Lineage (NCBI taxonomy): Bacteria > Bacillati > Chloroflexota > Dehalococcoidia > Dehalococcoidia bacterium. The sequence goes on from JAUSIH010000103.1 coordinate 3,317, forward strand.
TGGGACGAGGTGGCGTCGTGGTATGACGCGCTGGTCGGCGAGAAGGGCAGCGCCTATCAGCAGGACACCGTCATCCCCGGAGCGCTGCGCCTGCTGGCCCCGCGCGCGGGGGAACGCGTCCTGGACCTGGCGTGCGGCCAGGGGGTCTTCTGTCGCGCACTGCACAAGCTGGGCGTCTCCGTGACGGGCGTGGACGCATCGGAGCGGCTTATCGGTCTCGCCCGGAGTCGGTCGTCCCGGGACATCCGCTACGAGGTCGCCGACGCCCGCCAGATGGCGGCGCTGCCCCGGCAGGGCTTCGACGCCGCGGCGTGCCTCCTCGCCATCGAGAACATAGACGCGGTGGGGCTGGTGTTTGCCGAGTGCGCCCGCGTGCTGCGGCCTGGCGGGCGGCTGGTTCTGGTGATGACCCACCCGTGTTTTCGCATTCCCCGGCAGAGCGGCTGGGGGTGGGACGAGGGCCGCCATTTGCAGTACCGCCGGGTGGACAGCTACCTCTCGGAGATGAAGGTGCCTATCCAGATGCACCCGGGCGCCGACCCAAGCCAGATTACGTGGACGTTTCATAGGCCCATGCAGGCCTACGTCCAGGCGCTGGCGGGCGCGGGGCTTCTGGTCGAGGCGCTGGAGGAGTGGCCCTCCAAGAGAGTCAGCAAGCCCGGCCCCCAAGCGCGAGCCGAAAACCGTGTGCGGGCTGAGATACCCCTGTTCCTTGCGGTGAAGGCCGTGCGTGTGGATGCGCCCGCCGCTCCGCCGGAGCAGGCCCCGGCAAAGCCGGAGCGTCCTTTGAGACGTGCTATGCCGGCGCGGGGGCCACGGCGCAGGCGTGGGCCTTAGAACAAGACAAAGTAACGGGAGGTTGCATATGCGTGGTAGCTTCCGCATCGTCCGCATCGCCGGGTTCGACATCCGCATCCACTACACCTGGCTGATCGCCTTCGTCCTTGTTACGTGGACGCTGGCGCAAGGGTTCTTTCCGCTCTCCTATCCCGGATGGGACTTGCCGACCTACTGGGCGACGGCCGCCGTCGCTGCGATCCTCCTGTTTGTGTCTGTCCTTGTCCACGAGCTGGCGCACTCGCTCGTCGCGCGATTGCGGGGCATTGGCGTGAAGGACATCACGCTCTTCGTCTTCGGCGGTGTGAGCAGCATCGAGGGGGAGGCCAGGGAGGCCTGGGACGAGTTCCGGATAGCGGCCGTCGGCCCGCTGGCCAGCCTGGTGCTGGCCGCCTTCTTCTTTGGTCTGGCGCAGGCGATGGGACAGCGGACCGACCCTCTCGCGGCCATCGTCGGCTATCTGGCGCTGGTCAATTTGATGGTCGCCGTGTTCAATCTGCTGCCGGGCTTCCCGATGGACGGGGGCCGCGTGCTGCGCTCCATCCTGTGGATGAGCACCAAGGACTTCTCCCGCGCCACGCGCACCGCCGCCACGGTGGGGCAGGTCTTCGCCTTCCTCCTCATTATATGGGGCGTGTTCCAGGTGCTGTCCGGCAATTTCCTGAACGGCATCTGGATCGTGTTCATCGGCTGGTTCCTGAACAGCGCCGCCGACTCCAGCCGCCGCGACATGGAGGTCAAGGAGGCGTTCCGTGGGGTGCGCGTGGACCTGCTGATGGGCAGGACGCCGGAGACGGTGACGCCTGACGTGCCCGTTGACGAGCTAGTGCACAGTCACTTTCTGGCGGGCGGGCGGCGCGCGTTGCCCGTGCTTCAGGACGGCCGGCTGGCGGGCATCGTCACTGTTACGGACGTGAAGAAGGTGCACCGCGACGCGTGGGCGAGCACGCGGGTGGGAGCCATCATGACGCGGGAGCCGCTGCGGACGGTGCGGCCTGACAGCGAGCTGACGGAGGCGCTGGGCCTCATGGCGGAAAAGGACTTGAACCAGGTGCTGGTCGTGAAGGACGGCGCGCTGGTGGGGCTGCTGAGCAGGGCGGACGTCATCCGCTATCTCCAATACCGCAGCGAGCTGGGTATTCCGCCGACGCCGCCCGCGGCAAGCGGAAGCGCGACCCGGCGATAGAGCGCTTTTCACTCGGCGGCGCGTCGTGCCTGGTCCGGCCTTGTGTGCGGAAACAGGAAGGAGGCCCTCTCGTTAAGAGAATGGGCCTCCTTCGTTTCTGGTCAAGTTATGAAATTGTGAGAAGCTCGCCACCCGAGGCTCCGTGTGAACCGGGCCATCACGGCCCGAGCGACCGCTAAAAGCTGGTCTTTCCTATCAGGGAGCCTACGGGTGGGTTTGTGTCCCCTCCGGCATCCCCCTTACTCATCCACCACTCTGCCGACGCCGGAGGGGCTAGCGTCAGGAAAGTGCCGTAAACACCCTATAACACGGGGGCTGATCAATCCAGCACCTCCTTCCGAGGCCAATTCCCATGGCCTATTCGTAATATAGCACAAGTTTGGTGATTTGGCAAGGGGGTGCGCCCCCTGGGCGGATGGGGGCCTGCCAGCAAAATCTGGGGAGGAGACGCCGACTGGGGGATGAAAGCGAGCGTCTTGATCTGTTCCCAATCTGGATTCGACCCGCTTGACACAATGGGCATCCTGGAATATTCTACATCCATAAGGTGTAAGGGTGGAAGTAGAGTTCGCAACGAACCGTTTGGCGGCGGCAAGCCTGAGCCTTTCCGAGGCCACGGGGCTTTTCGGCGTCCCCGTCGGGCGGAAGTATATCCAGCGGCTGGCGGTCCTGAGAGCGACGGACAAATTCACCCAGCTTTTCGGACATAGGGCGCTGCGGATGCACCCCTTGAAGGGCGACCGCGCAGGGCAGCACGCGATAACCCTTACGGGCAACTATCGGCTTATCGTCGAAAGGATGAGCGAGGACAAAGTCCGCATCCTCGGCGTGGAGGACTACCATGGCGACTAGGACAGACGTTTACCCTGATGTTGCTATTCCTCCCGGCGAGTACCTTACGGAGGAGATCAAGGCGCGAGGCATCTCCCAGACGGAGTTGGCCCGGCGCATGGGACGGCCCGTGAACGCCATCAACGAGATTGTCAACGGAAAGAAGGCCATTACCGCCGAGACGGCCCTGCAGCTTGAAGCGGTCATGCCGGAAATCCCGGCCAGGTTCTGGCTGAACCTGGAGACCGACTACCAGCTCGCCAAGGCCCTGATTAATCGGAGTGCGCACGGCGACTAGCTATTCCGCTCTAGGTCGCTCCACCGGTCGGCGTTGACCTCGTGGAAGACCATCCGGTCGAACGCGGGGCTATGGTCATCGTGGGCTTGCGGGCGTGATGCGCGCATACGGCTCTCCGGGAGGCGGTGATGCGCGGCCCGCGTCGAGCGTCGGGAGAGTGGTGGAGCATTGGGAACAATACGCAGAACCTTCGAAGTAGCACTAGCCCCAGCCCCACCAGCCAGATAGCAAGTCCGAATCGAGACTGGTGGGCCTAAACGTACAGAAACCAGAACTCAGCCCATCTTTGAGCTTCGCCCGCGCATAGCAGCGTGAGGGGCCTGGTTGATGTCTTACCAGCCCCACCCACTGGACATGGTTTTCCCTCGCTTGGCTCGCCAAAGGTAGTAACGCTCAAAGACCCGCTTGGCCCACAACCAGCGCTTGCCTTCGCTGAGTTTGGTGAGGTTCCGAGGTGGCCGAACAGGGTCGGCTTTGATACGTGCGGCTGTGTCACCCATGTCCAAAATGCACTCGACGAACAAGGGATGGGATACTTTCTTGCCGCCTTTTATCTCCGCAGCGATGTTCCTGGCGGCAATCACGGCCATTTGCTCAGTCATGTGCCCGGTCTTTAGGAAATTCACCGGAACCGGCGTCTCATCAACCGGAGGGAACGCAACAGCGACCCCGACGGCGTAGATGTTAGAAAATTCCTTGTGCCGATAGTGCTCGTCCACTGGGATGAAGCCTTTAGGGTTACCCAGCCCAGGCGAGTCTGCCACCGCTTTGACGCCGGCAAATGGAGGGATGACGAGGGAGAATCGCGACTCAAAAGTCTTTCCATTAGCCAGCTCAACCGAGGACTCGGTTACCTTGGAAACAGCCACCGAGGTGTAATAGCGAATGTCCCGCTCCTCGAACTCTCCCTCTAGGAACTGTCGCACCTTGCCCACGCCACCCATGCCAAGGTGCCCGAGAAATGGCTCTGGGGTCACAAAGGCGATTGGCACCTTATGACGGAGCTTCTTCTTGCGCAGCAGGTAGTCTATTTCGAAGGCGAACTCGTAGGCCGGGCCAATGCAACTTGCTCCTGGCGCGCAGCCAATCACCATCGGTCCAGGGCTCTCTAGGAAAGCCTCAAGCGCCTGCCTGGCCTCTTCCGCGTCTGCAGGGGATATCAGAGAGTGTCCCGGGCCGTCAAAGGGCCCCAGGCCAGGAACAGTTTCGTTGGCGCTACGAGGACCGGTGGCTACGATCAGATAGTCGTATGGGTACTCTTCTCCGTCCGTGATCACTTTCTGTACTTTGGGGTCGACCAGCAACGCCCTGGCGTGGGCGAATTTGATGTTCTTCCGCCCTAATGGCTTCTCTAGGTCAAAGGATATCCGGTCAAGGGTCTTAGCCCCCATGACGACCCAGGGGAGAGACGGAATGAAGACAAACCGCCGATCCTTGGAGATAAGGAGTATCTCGCACATACTTGGTCCAAGGTGCTTCCGTAACTCGTAGGCCGAGGTCAACCCGCCAAAAGACCCTCCAACGATGACGACTCGCATTGCAGCCTCCTGCCGTTGATTTTGGGGGTGGTTACATCTGGGGTTCATTCGTGTGATTAGATATGCAGTGGGCTTTTGGCAAACTTCTTGCCATTACGCCAAAGTGGTGGAGCTGAGGGGACTCGAACCCCTGACATCCTGCTTGCAAAGCAGGCGCTCTCCCTCTGAGCTACAGCCCCACGCCCTTACAAACGCTTAGTCTAGCGCGCGGGCCCCTGCGGCGGCAAGGGCGCGCTCGCGGCCTTGGCGCGGCGGCGTCGTCGGACGAGCCACACGACAAGCACTGTGACGGACACCCAGAGGGGCGAGAAGATCGCCAGCCAGATGGCTATGTTCGCCAGCACCTGGGCCGTCTGCACCAGTCCCCGCAGCGCGCTCTTCAGCGTCTCGACCGGTAGCCAGTTCGGCTCGACGATGGGCGCGGCGCTCGCGACGGCGCGGATGTCCACCGAGATAAGCGACGTCGTGGTCGTGCGGTCCAGGAACAGGATGCGGCCCTTCAGCCGCTCAATCTGCCCGCGGATATTGGAGAGCTGCTGCTGCACCTTCAGCACGTCTTCCACGGTCTGTGCCCTGTCCAGCAGCGCCAGATACTGCTTTTCCGTGGCCTCGGCGTTGCGGAGCTGCGCCTGCAGGTCCGAGTATTCCTCGGTCACGTCCTGTGCGTTGATGTTCTCTGTGGGAGGCCGCACCGCCATCTTGCGTATCTCGACCATCGCCTCGTCGAAGCGAGCGGCCGTGACACGGATGGTGACGGAGGCCATCGGCTGGTCGCCGGCGTAGGTGCGGTTGGTGCTGACCACGTACCCGCCGAACCGCGACGCCATATCCTGCACGGCGGATGCGGAAGCGGGGACGTCGTTGACGAGGATGGAGATGTTGGCCTGGCGCACGATGAGGCGGGCCGCGTCGGCGGGCGCGGGTCCCTCGTTGGTAGCGGCTCCCTTTGACTGAGCGGGCGCGAGGGCCGGCCGGGGCGCCGCGGGCGCCACGGAGGTGCCGCTTGGGCCTCCCTCTGCGCAGGCCGAGACGACCAGGACGAACAGCGCCAGCATCAGGCTGAGCAATGACAGCCGTTTCATAAGGCCTCCTTCGTTTGAGCGTCAGGCGTGACGCGCTCTTGTTATTACAACGTCTGGAGAGGCGCGAAGGTTCCCCTTCACAGGGCGCATTATAGCACGGGCGTGTCTGGCGCTCGGGTGGCCAGGGGGTCGCGCCGGACATGGCGCGGTTGAAGCGGAATCCAGATTAGTGTAGAATACGCCCAAGGATTACGAAAGGCGCAACATATGGAGCAGAGGGGTATTCCGCGGCTCTCCGGCTGCCAGGACGTCCTGGCGGAGGAGGTGGCCGTGCGGGACGTCGTGAGCGCGGGGCTTCGGTCTCTGCTGGCGCTGCATGGCTATCGTTCCGTGGAGACGCCGGTGCTGGAGCGCGCCGACCTCTACCTGCGCAAGTCCGGCGGCGAGATGGCGGCCCGGCTGCTGGCCATGTCGGACCCCGGCGGCGAGCGGGTCAGCCCCCGTCCGGAGTTCACTGCGTCGGTCATTCGCGCGTACGTGGAGCGCGAGGCGGAGCTTCCCCTGCCCGTCCGCTGGCAGTACGCCGGCCCCGTCTTCCGCGCCTATCCCGCCGAGGGCAGCCCCGTCACGCAGTTCACCCAGATCGGCGCCGAGCTGATTGGCTCCGCCAGCCCGCGTGCTGACGCGGAGGTGGTCGGCATCGCGTGCAGGGGCCTCGCGGACGCGGGCCTGCGCGAGTACCGCCTGGTCGTCGGCCACGTGGGCGTTCTGTCGGGCATTCTGGAGGCCATGGGCCTGTCGGACAGGGCCGCCATGTTCCTGCTGGGCAGCACCGGCCGCCTGCGAGAGGGGGACGCTGGAGTCAGCGCTGTCAAGGAGCGCGCCACGGAGTTGGGCCTGCTGGGCAATCGCCCGGGGGAGAACAAGCTGGCCGACCTGGCGAAGGACCTGAGCGACGACGAGCTGCGCGCCCTGCTCCAGAGCATGGTCCAGGGCACCCGGACGGAGGCGCTGGGCAGCCGCACGCCGGACGAGATCGTATCTCGCTTCCTGGCGAAGCTGAGGCGCGCCGACGACCCTCGCCGCGTCGAGCAGGCTATTGACCTTTTGGCCCACCTCTGCCGCATCCAGGGCGAGGCGGAGCCGGCCTTCCGTGAGGCGGCCAGTCACATCCAGAGTCGGGGCCTGGACCCGGCCCCCGTGGCACGCTTCCAGACGCTCATGGATTTCATGAAGACGACCGATGTCCCCGCGCGGGATACGACCGTGGACTTTGGGCTGGCGCGCGGAATTGCCTACTACACGGGCCTTGTCTTTGAGATGCAGCATGACAGTCAGGCGGGTGTGGTCCGCCTGGGCGGCGGTGGCCGCTACGACGGGCTTATCCGCGCCCTGGGCGGTCGCGGCGACGTGCCCGCGCTGGGCTTCGCGTACAGCATGGAGCGCGTCGTTGAAGCGCTGCGCGCCGAGGGGCGGGCCGCGCCGCCGGGCGCCGGTGCGGAGCGTGTCCTGGTGGTGCCTGAGGCGGACGCGTACCCGCAGGCACAGGCCCACGCCAGCGAACTGCGCCGCCGCGGCGTGGTGGCCGAGATGGAAGTCTCCGGCCGGACGCCTGAGGAGGCGCTTGCCTACGCCCGCGGCGCGGGCCTGACAGCTGTGGCCGTGGTGGACGCGCGCGGCCATGTCCGCGAGACGCGCCTGAAGGAGGGACACCATGCTGCGCCTCGCTCTGCCTAGCGACGGTGAGATGGCGGATCCCACCACCCACTTCCTCCACTCCTGTGGCCTGTCCGTGGAGCGGCCCAATGCGCGCCGCTATACCGCGGCCATTCCCGCTCTGCCCGGTGTGACGGTGCTTTTCCAGCGCTCCGGCGACATCACGTCCAAGGTGGACGAGGGCAGCGCCGACGCGGGAATCGTGGGGCTGGACCGCTACTACGAGTACCGGGTCGAAGGCGGCGACGCCATTGTGCTCATGGAGGACCTGGGCTTTAGCCGGTGCGAGCTTGTGGTGGCGATGCCGGACGCCTGGATGGACGTCACGTCCATGGCCGACCTGATAGACCTTTCCGCTGAATTGCGCGAGAAGGGCCGAGACCTTCGCGTCGCCACCAAGTACCCGCGCCTGGTGCAGCGCTACTTCTACCAGAAGGGCCTGAACTACTTCACAGTGGTGAAGGCCAGCGGCGCCATGGAGGTGGCCCCCGCCATGGGGTATGCCGACATTATCGCGGACATCTCAGCCAGCGGCACGACCCTGCGGGAGAACCGCCTGAAGACCATTGAGGATGGCACGGTCATCCGGTCGCAGGCGTGTCTCATCGCCAACCGCAAGCTTCTGCGTCGGGATCCGGCCAAGCTGGATACCGCCAAGCGTGTGCTGGAAATGATCGAGGCGCGGATGCGCGCGACGGGCTACTACAGCATTGAGGCGAACATCAAGGGGCCGTCGCCGGAGGCGGTGGCGCGGCAGGTCTGCGAGTCGCCCGAGCTGGCGGGGCTCCAGGGGCCGACGGTCGCTCCCGTGTATAGCAAAGAGGGCGAGAAGGGGTGGTACTCGGTGACGGTGGTCGTGGAGCATGAGCGGCTGCTGGATACGGTGGAGCACCTGCGGCACGCGGGCGCGATGAGCCTGACGGTGACCCCTGCGAGCTACGTCTTCGGCGGGGAATGCCAGGCCTACCGCGGCCTGCTGGACGAACTGAAGCGCGAGGGGCCGCCGCGCTAGCGAACGATCTCGGTCAGTACGTAGAGAAAAGCCGCCCGCGGGATTCCCCGCGGGCGGCTTTGTCGTCTGGACTGGTCGCGGCGCTAGTGTGAGCCGGTCGTGGCGGCTGGGTTGCCCACCTTGAGAAGGCCCAGAGCACCCTTGCCGGGGTACGCGAATGCGTGCGTGACGATGGGATACAGGCCCTCGTTCGGGACTGTGAGTTCGACGACGTATCCTCCGCCGGGCGGAATGGTCACCGTCTGCATGCCGCGCTGCACGTTGGCGGGGTTCCCATCCGCGTACGCCTTGTCGAAGATGGCGCCCACCATATGGAAGGCAGAGAACAGATTGGGCCCCGCGTTCATCACGTATATCCTGACGCGCTCGCCGGAGTTGGCGGTCAACGGAGCGTCCTTGTACTGCTCGGCGTACCCGTTGAACGTCACGTAGTCGGGCTGGACAGCCGTCATCTTGCTCCAGTCACCCTCCATGACGCCAGCCTGTGCGCTCTGTTTGAGGTAGAACTCGCTCTGCACCAGCACATACTCCTTCGCCGGAGGCAGAGGCTCCGCCGGGTCCACGATGATGGCGCCGTACATACCGTTGGAGATGTGCAGGAGCGCTGGCGCGGAGCCGCAGTGGTACATGAACACACCCGGATATTCGGCCTTCCACGTGTACGAAAGCGTTTCGCCGGGGAGGATGCTCTTGTAGTTCTTGTCCCACGGCGTCTGCGCGGCGTGGAAGTCCATGGAATGGCTCAGGGTGCCCTTGTTGACCAGGGTGAACTCGATGTAGTCCCCTTGCTTGACGCGAAGGGCCGGGCCGGGGACCGTGCCGCCGAACGTCCAGACCTTGGCCCGGACTCCCTCCGCCACGGAGACCACCTTTTCCTCGATGGTGAGGGTGATCTTGTGCGTCGTGCCGGCGGGAGCGGGCTGGAGCGACGCGGGATAGGTCGTGTGCGGTGCCGCGTGAGCGGCGGCGGGTTGGGATGTCTGCCCAGGAGCTGGCGCCGCCGGACCTGCCGTGGCGAGGCCCGTGCAGCCCGCCAGCACAAGGCCCAGCACTGCGACCAGCCCTCCGCTTGTCCAATGACCGAGGCGCCGTGTGTACCTGTTCATGGTCTTATCCCTTCTGCAAGGCCGCCTTCGTTGCTAGAACGTCCGCAGCCCTCTTGAATTTTTGCCAGGATCCCAAGAGTATCTTTACTCTTACATTATGCATGATGGCGCTTTCCAAAGGATATCGCCGTGACTTTTGTCACAAGGGCGCCCGGCATGGGCGGAGGGCTGTTTCGGGTACATATCACGGGTCTTGACGCTTCTTCCGGCGCCTCATAAGATACCCTTCGGACTGACACACCCACAGAGGCCCGCCGGACAGGCCGTGCCTGGCAGCCCTGAATGACGAACGGAGGCATAGAATGGAGCGCCTGGGAATCGCCTTCACCAGCGTTCTGCCGGTGGATGACATAACGGCAGGCGCCCGCGCCGCGGAGGAGCACGGCTACGATAGCGTCTGGGTGACGGAAGGCTCCGGCAAGGACGCCTTCAGCCAGCTCACCGCCGCTGCGGTAGCGACCAAAAAGGTACGGCTGGCGACGGGCGTTATCCCTATCTTCAGTCGCACGCCTTATCTGCTGGCGATGACGGCGTGCGCCCTGGATGAGGTGTCAGGCGGGCGCGCGACTCTGGGTCTGGGCGTAGGGCACAAGGGTTTCGTGGAGGGCACGCACGGGGTGCCTTTCGACAGGCCCCAGCAGCGCCTGCGCGAGTATGTGACGCTGCTGCGCTCCCTCTTCAGCGACCAGCCCGTGAGCTTTCAGGGGCAGGTGCTCCGACTGCCGACCGCCCGGCGTCCGTATCCACTCAAGGGGCGGATACCCATCTACACGGCTGTCCTCAGCCTCTCGATGGCGCGGCTCGCGGGCGAGATAGCGGATGGAGTCCTTCTGAACCTCGCGCCGTCAACGCACATCGGGCGGGTGATAGAGGCGGTCCATGAGGGCGCGCGAAAGGCGGGCCGCGACCCTGGCGGCATTGACATCGCGTGCTATATCCTGGCGGCCCCGGACACAGCGGAGTCCGCCGTCCAGGGCGTGCGCGGTCAGATTGCCAGGTACGGAGGGATGCCCTTCTACCAGAAGATGTACGAGGAGAGCGGGTTTACGCGAGAGGTCAGCGCGTTACGCGAGGCCTGGGGAAGGAGCGACCGCGAGAGCGCGCAGCGCGCCGTCTCCGACCGGATGATGGAGGCGCTGGCCGTCCTAGGGAGCGGCCAGCGCGACCGGATCAAGATGTTTCGCCTTGCGGGAGTCACGTTGCCGATATTGTTCGCCGCAGTGCCGCTCGCCGGGGCGCGACCTCAGATCGCGAAGCTGGCCGCTGCGTTTGCGGGAGCATAGCGCGCAGGCTCGCCTCTCGACGGGCTTGTGGCTTGTCCAGCATGGCGAGGCGCTCGCTGACTATCTGAAGGGCCAGGGTGCGGCTCTGGCAGACGGCGAGCCTTCCCGCCAGATATCCATCGTCTATGACGTCCTGGACCCACTTGCTGAAATCGTTCTTCTCGGAGTTGACGTGATAGACGAAATAGTCCTCCGTCATGCGCGCCAGGCCAGCCTCCAGTTCGCGCTCGTTACGGTACACCTCGCCGCTGCAACAGTAGAAGACCTTGTCCGACGGGACGTCAGCGAGCCACCGGGGGAGACGTGTCTTCCGCGTACCCATTGTTGCTCCCATGTTCGCCTCCTTCGTGCGTCCGTTATGGCCTTCAAGCGGCGAGAGGCTGGACTTGGCGTGCTTCGCGGAGCACGAGCGCCGTTGCAAGAACTATGAGACCCTTGGGATGCCGGGGGAATAGATGGAGGAATTTTTCGAGCCTTCTTGCAAGAATCTCCGCGCGCGGGGCAGACTCCCGTTCCGCATCCGAACAACGACTCTGTCTGACCGATTGGTAACCGTACACACTGTGCTACGTGTGTCAATGGAGAAATCCGCCTTGAGTGTTCGCGGCTCCACGGGTTCTCAGAATAGGGGCGCGCTAAACACTTGCAGTATAACAGATTGTGAAATAATTCGCAATGCCTGCTGTCCAGAGGGCATTTGGAGAGGGGCGCATGAGCGCCCCTCTCGCGTTTTCACCGCTGAGGCCGGAACGATGGTCGGCTCTACCGGTCCAGCCACACCTCTCTGAAGTTGTTGTATGTCTGGCAGCAGACTGACGACAGGCGGAAGCCCTTGACGTAATTCCACCAGGCCTGACGGTAGATGCCGCTCCAGTACGGCCGGAAGAGGTACTGGTCGAGGAGCTTGCGCTGGAGCTCAAAGACCAACTTCTTCCGCTCGGCGTTGTCCAGAGTCTTGCTTTGTTTGTCAATGAGGGCGTCAATCTCCTTGTCGCTGTAGCCGAAGAAGTTGGTGGAGGCGTTGGTGATGTAGGGGGTGAAATAAGCGTCAGGGTCGCTGATGGCCTGATTGAATACAACCTGGCTGACCTTGAAACTCCGCTTGTTGACCGTCTCAAAGAAGATGGCGTCGTCCAGAGGTTGCACCGTCACGTTGATGCCAATCTTGGCCATCTGCTGGCGGATGACCTCGCCCGCACGGATTTGGGGCCGTATCTGGGCGCGCACGGGCATGGTGACGGACAGACCCGAGACGCCGGCGTCCGCAAGGAGCTTCTTGGCCTCGGCGATGTCCTGCGGAGTGACCTCCTTGACGCCGGGAATCTTCGCGATATCCTCCTTGGGCAGGCTCCAAGAGCTGGTGGAGGGGAAGATACCCGCGGGCACGCCGCTCTTGGGGTTGGCCAAGTCCACGATTTCCTGCTGGTCGTAGGCCAGGAAGAACGCCTTGCGCACGCGGATGTCGTTGAACGGCGGCTCTCCCACCCGCAAGACGGGCCCGAAGTAGGAGACGGCCTGGTTGGAGCCGGTCACGATACCGGGCACCTCTCTGGTCAGGACCTCTTCATCATCCGCCGAAATACCGCGGGTCCCGGGGGCGCTGACGTGCACCCGCCCCGTGCGCAGCGCTGCGGTCTGCGTCGCTGGCTCGGTGATGACCAGGAACGTGAGGCCGTCCAAGTAGGGCAGGCCCTTCATGTAGTAGTCGGGATTGCGCACGTGCTCAATGCGCGCGCCGCGCGCCCACGACTTCAGCTTGAAGGGGCCGCTGCCCACGGGGTCGATCTTCATGGCGCCGCCCCGCGCTTCGATAACGTGCTTGGGGAAGATGAGAGACCATTCGTTGCTGACAAGTGTCATGAAGCTCGCTGTGGGGAACTTCAGGCGTACGGTGACGGTCTGCGGGTCGGGGGCTTCAACCTTGTCAATAAGGGACGCGTACAAGTCCTTGCGCGGGCTGATCACGCCCTGGGGAGGGTTCATGATACGGTCGAAGGTATACTTGACGTCCGCCGAGGTGACGGGCTGGCCGTCGTGCCACTTGGCGTTGGGGCGCAGCTTGAACGTGTACAGCACGTCGTTCGTGACCTTCCACGACTCGGCCAGGTCGGCAACGAGCTTGGACTCGTCCAGGGGGTCGGGCGCTATCAGCATGCTGTAGATGGGCGCGAATGGCCACAGGCTGACGCTGCTGGTCTCCTGGTGAATGTCGCTGGTCACGGGGTCGGCGGGGTTCCAGCGGACGAGCACCCCGCCTCTCTTGGGACCTGACGCTGCGGGCACGGCCGTCGGCGCGGCGGTGGCTGGCCGCGGCGTCGCCGCGGGCGCGGGAGCGGACGGAGCGGCTGGAGCGGGCGCCGCAGGTGCGGGCCGCGAGGTGGGCGCTGCCGCCGGTGCGGGCGCGGC
>JAUSIH010000104.1 GCA_030648205.1 Dehalococcoidia bacterium
CAACTCCAGCGCGTTCCGGGGCTGGAGCCGGCGGGTCGGCGGGCGGGTCTCGGGGCTCCTGGGCTTCTTCGTGTACCGGTGGGCCCGCGAGCTGTACGGCCAGAAGGCGGCCATTCTCGCCCTCGCCCTGTACGTGTTCGAGCCGAACATCCTGGCCCACTCCGGCCTCGCCACCAACGACCTGGGCGTGACCGCCTTCATGTTCATCGCTGCTTACGCGTTCAGCCACTTCCTGAAGCAACCGAGCCTCGCGCGGCTGGCGTGGGCGGGCGTCGTGACCGGAGTGGCCGCCGTCTCCAAGTTCTCCGGCCTCATTCTGCTGCCCATCTTCGCGCTTTTGCTTGTCGTCCGGGCCGCGCGTCCGGCCCTCGCTCTGCCGATGTGGCGTTTGCCGGGCCTCGCCCGTCTGCCGGCGTCCGGCCTCCGCCCTCGACTGTACCTGGCGGCGGCCTCGTTCGCGGGGCTGCTGGCCGTGACCGCGCTTGTCATCTGGGCCTCGTACTATTTCCGCGTGGACCCGCTCGTGACGCAGAAGGAGCAGCTCGTCAAGCTGGACGCGCTCCTCTCCTCGCGCGTCGCGCCGCCGCTGCGCCAGGACATCGTCGCGTTCGCGGAGTCGGTCCCGCTGCCCGCCAGCGCGTTCTTCAAGGGCAACCTGTATGTCCTCGGAAAGATGCGCGAGGAGATGGGCCAGAGCTTTCTGATGGGCCAGTACGGGGAGCGCTTCCCGCAGTACTTCCTTGTCGCTTTCCTGCTCAAGACGCCGCTGCCGCTGCTCCTTCTGCTGGCCGTCGCGGCGTATCTGCTCGTCCGGTGGCCCCGGCGGGACGAGGAAAACCACATGCTGGTCATTGTGGCCGTGGTCTTCTTTGCGACGTCGCTCTACGCCATCAACATCGGCCTGCGGCACCTTCTGCCCATTTATCCCTTCCTGATTGTGCTGGCAAGCAAGGTGGCGACTATTAAGCTCAGTCGTCCCGCCCTGCTGAACGTACCTCTCGCCGCGCTGGTGGTGTGGCAGGTCGGCGCGTCCACGGCGGTGCACCCCCACTATTTGGCGTACTTCAACGAGCTGGCAGGCGGCCCTGATAACGGCTATAAGTCCCTCGTTGACTCCAACGTTGACTGGGGCCAGGGCCTGAACGACCTGCGCCGCTACATGCAGGACAAAGGCGTCTCGAAGGTCAAGCTGCTCTACTTCGGGACGGCGGACCCCGCGGCGTACGGCGTCGCGTACGAGCCTGTGGCCCGCGCGGAGCTGTACGATCCGCCGCCCGGCGTATATGCGCTGAGCGTCACCAGCCTGCAGATGCTGAGCCGCGACCCGGCCATTCGGCGGGTGTGGCAGGAGACGTACCAGCCGGTGGCGCGGCCCGCCCACGCCATCTTTGTGTATGATATTCCCGCCAGGGCGCCTGCCACGGGTAGGCCGTAGCTGTGCCCGGGCGCTTCTAAGCGTATCTGATTACTGACTGAGGAGGAGTCATGAACATTCGCCTGGGGGTCAGCCTTGTCTGCGACAGGATTCGCGAGTTCCCGGCCTGGGTCCGCGCCATCGAGGCCGCCGGGTTCGACGCGATAGGCTTCGGCGACTCGCCTTCGCTGTACCCGGAGACATATGTCCAGGCCACCATCGTCGCGCTGAACACCAGCCGGGTGATGTTCGGGCCGCGCGTCACGAACCCGCTGACGCGCCATCCCTCCGTGACGGCGTCCGGCATCACGGCTGCGGACGAGCTGAGCGGGGGCCGCGCCATGCTGGGCATCGGCACCGGCGACAGCGCCATCTTCAACATCGGCGAGAAGCCCGCCACGCTCAAGTTCATGCGCGAGTACATTGTGGCCCTCAAGGAGATGTTCGCGAAGGGGCACACCACGTACCAGGGGAAGCGCGTGGTGTTCACCTACACCAGGCGCCGGATTCCCATCTACATGGCCGCCTCTGGGCCGAACAGCCTGCGCCTGGCGGGGGAGATATGCGACGGCGTCATCCTGGGCGGGGGCATCCAGCGCGACCTCATACCGCTCACGCACAAGTACCTGCGGGAGGGCGCGCGGAAGGCCGGCAAGCGACTGGAGGACCTGGACATCTGGTGGCTCATCGGCGCGAGCATCGCCCCGACCAAAGAGCAGGCCGTGGACAACATCAAGACGCACCTGGCGGCGGCCACCAACGCCTCGTTCCGCCTGGGCGTCAAGGAGAAGGGTCTGCCGGACAAGCTGATACCCGCCATCCAGAAGCTTATCCAGCAGTACGACTTCAGCGAGCACGAGCACTCGGGGTCAGGCAAGAAGAACGTGCGCATGGTGGACGAGCTTGGCCTGACCGAGTACCTTGCGGACAGGTTCACCATCGCGGGGCCGCCGGAGGAGTTCGCGCGGCGGGTCAGGGATATGGCGTCCTGGGGCGCCAATCAGCTCTGGTTCACCATGCCGCTGCCCGGCAAGTACGGCTTCCTCGACGCCATGCGCGACGGCGTGATGCCGCGCCTGCGGGGGTAGGCCGCCCCGTCGCCTAAGTTCCGGCGGGGGCCGCCTTCTGCTGCTCTTCGAGCTTGGCGAACTCGGTGTCGTACAGCTCGAAGAGGCGCGCCTCGTCCTCGCGGGAGATGTCCGCGAGGCCGGACGCCGAGACGTACTCGCGCAGGTCCTCCTCGCGCACGATGTTCGGCAGCACCGTCGCGATGGTCGGCTGCGCCAGGCAGAACCGGATGGCCGCCTGGTCCAGCGACATGCTGTAGCGCTCGGCGAGGAAGCCGAGCTTCGTCACCTTCGCCACAGCCGCCGTCAGCCACTGCTGCCTGCGATGGCTCCGGTGGTCGCCCGCCTCGAACACCGGCGGCTGCGCCTTGAAGCGCTCCGTCAGCACCTCGGAGGCGTGCGGCACGCGCGAGATGAGGCCCGTTCCTGTCTCTTTGGCGATGGGGAAGAACTTGCGCGCGGGCTGCTGCTCCATGATGCTGTAGATGATCTGGACGGCGGCCACTTTGCGGTGGCGCATGGAGGCCTCGCCCTCCTCGTACCAGCCGATGTCCGGCCCCAGCGCCACGCCGTAGCTGCGTATCTTGCCTTTGGCGCGCAGGTCGTCGAGCGCGGCGAACAGGTCGTCGCGCTCAATGGCGCTGATGCGCGGGTTGTGTATCTGGTACAGGTCAATGTAGTCGGTCTTAAGGCGCTTGAGGCTCTGCTCGCAGGCGAAGCGGATGAAGTCCGGCTCCAGCTTCTGGGGCCGCTCCTTGTGGCCCTCGCGCGCGGCCTGGGTGTAGAAGTCGTAGCCGCCCTTGGTGCCGATGACGATGTCGTGGCGCTTTCCGCCGAGCGCCTTCGCCAGTATCTCCTCGCCGAAGCCGTCGCCGTAGGTGTCCGCGGTGTCGAAGAAGGTGACGCCCATGTCGAAGGCGTGCTGCATCAGCTTCACGCCGTCGGCGGGGTCAACCTTGCCCCACCAGCCGGTGCTCACCGTCCACACGCCGAAGCCGATCTCGGACACCCGCAGGGCCGTTGTGCCGAGCTGCCTGTACTCCATCGCCGTCCTCCCGCATGTCAGGCCAAACACCTATGGTACGTTGCCGCGAGAGATTGCGTCAAGCGGCGCAGCCCAGTCCCTTCGTCGCTCCGGCGAAAGCCGGAGCCCAGGGACGCAACCTCGCCCGCGTCAGGCGACGCTGGATTCCGGCATACGCCGGAATGACGGTTGTGACGGGAGGGACGGGAGGGAACGTTCACGCTGAGACGTGGTCGCGCTGTTGCCTTGACGTTGTGGCGCGTACAGTCTACAATATGGTATACAAAATGCGCCACTAGAGTAGAGACTATGAAGACAGTTACCGTGCGGGTCCCGAGTGAGATCCGGCGAACGCTCCAGCAACTCGCGGGCGCGTCGAACCGGAACATGCAGTCGGTGCTTGCCCAGGCCGTGGAGGAGTACCGGCGTCGCTGGGTCCTCGATCGGACTAATCAGGCGTATGCCGAGCTTCGCTCCCGGTCCGACCTGTGGGCTGAGGAGGAGGAAGAGCGACGCGCTTGGGAGGCCACCCTGAGCGACGACCTGAAGGGTGAGCGATGACCCCGCCAGCGCCGTCCCGCGGGGAGGTCTGGCTCATCAACCTGGACCCGACGCGAGGGCACGGGCAGGTAGGCCAACGACCGGCGCTCGTCGTCTCGGACAACACCTTCAATCACGGGCCCGCGGGACTCGTTGTCGTCATTCCGATAACGAGCAGGGCGCGGGGTATCCCTCTCCATGTGCGGGTTGAGCCGCCCGACGGTGGCCTTACAGTGGCAAGCTTCATCAAGTGCGAGGACATCCGGTCCGTCTCAAAGGAGCGGCTCACGAAGTGCTGGGGTTCCGTCCGCCCCGACACCATGGCCGCCGTGGAGGACCGGCTGCGCATCCTTCTGGACCTGTAGCGCATAGCCGTAAAAGGGGCGTCACGCGGCGCGGGCGGCGCTTGACACGCGGGAGCGCGGGAGTATAGTGACGGCGGAGGGGGGCCTTCGCACTTCGCGGTGTTCGAGAGGGGTGACACATTAACAGAAACGCCATAGGCCGGGCGGAAAGGTGCTGCGAAAGGGCTATTTTTTGGTACCGTTGGCCGGTCAGTATGCAGTTTGAAGCAGGTGATATGCATGATTACTCATTCGGCAAGCGTTCAAAACTTCAGGTGCATTCTGGACCAAGTCCTTAATTGTGCATCGTTGACCGCACTGGTGGGGCCCAACGGATGTGGCAAATCCACTTTTCTAAGGGCTGTCGAACTGTTTTTCAATCAAAGTCCACGGATAACTCCTGAGGACTTCTACAATTCAGATATCACTCAAGAAATCCGGATCACTTTGACTTTCAAAGAACTCGGCTCTGAGGCTCAAACGAAATTCAAGCTCTACATTCAGGATGGGTCACTGGCTGTTACCAGGGTTATCTCGCTCAATGACGGGAAGGTAGTTTCCAAGTACTACGGTTCCAGCCCGCAAAATCCCGACTTCATCCCTGTCAAGAACGCGGGTGTGGCTTCAGCGATTCTCAGCAGTTATCGGGAATTGAGGAAAAAGCCGGAATACAGTAGTCTGCCAGCTGCTACTGCTAGTGCCGGGGCTCTCGCAGCCATGGGTGAGTGGGAAAACGCTCATCCTGACAAATGCAGCAGAAGCCAGGACAGCGGTCAGTTTTTTGGATTTTCTGAAGTCGGCACTGGCTACTTGGGAGATTTCATTAAGCTCATCTTAGTTCCTGCTGTGCGTGACGCATCAGCAGACGCTTCTGAAGGAACAAAGGCGTCAATCACAGAAATCATGAACCTAGTGGTAAGAAATGCCCTCGCGAGCAGAGCGGAACTGGCGCTTCTCAAAGCAGATACTAAAGCAAAATATGAAGCCATTGTCAACAAAGGCAACATGCCTGAACTTTCAAATCTTCAGGCTCGTTTGACGAAAACACTTCAGACATTCGCGCCCAATACGAGTGTTTATCTGGATTGGATGCCGAGCGGTGGTATTGACATCCCTATGCCTAGAGCGGATGTGAAGCTCGTTGAGGATGGGTACTCGGCCGCCGTCGCCCGAACAGGTCATGGGCTCCAGCGCGCGTTCATACTGACGATGCTTCAGCATTTAGCCTTTGAGCGCGCGCCACAGGGAGTATCGGTGCCGTTCCAAGCTGAAAGCGCAAACGTTGCTGCGACGCACGGAGGTACGGAGATATCAACCGTCACAGTCAAGCTTCCTCATCTCGTGCTGGTAATCGAAGAGCCTGAGCTGTACCAACATCCAAACCGGCAAAGGTACTTGGCGAATGTCCTGCTCGCGCTCGCGCTTGGGTCGGTTCCGGGTGTCGCGGAGCGAACTCAGATCCTATACTGCACACACTCGCCGTTGTTCGTGGGGCTTGACCGATTCGACGAAGTACGCGCATTGCGGAAAGTCGCAAATGGCAATGACAAACCCAAAGTTACTATCGTGAGAGAAGTGCGGGGAGACGTCGTCGCTGAGGAGATTTGGAATGCGGCAGGGCGACCTGAACCAAAATTCACATGGCAAACCCTTAGACCGCGTCTCCAATCGATTATGACGCCGTGGACCAGTGAAGGCTTTTTTGCAGACGCCGCAGTTTTGGTCGAAGGCGAAGACGATAGAGCAGCT
Source organism: Dehalococcoidia bacterium (assembly GCA_030648205.1). Lineage (NCBI taxonomy): Bacteria > Bacillati > Chloroflexota > Dehalococcoidia > Dehalococcoidia bacterium. The sequence continues at coordinate 6,139 of JAUSIH010000104.1, forward strand.
ATCCTCGGCACTGCTCAGGTATTGGGTCACAATCTTGAAAGTAGAGGAATCTCGGTTATTCCTTGCGGTGGGAAGGCAAACCTGGACAGACCTGCCAGCATTTTTCGGCAATTCGGGATCCCAACCTACGTCGTGTTCGATGGTGACAAAGGAAAAGGAAAAGAAGCGTCCCCCGAAGGCAACAAGCGCCTCCTTAGGTTGTTGGGCAAACCACCTGTTGATTACCCCCCGACGCAGGTAGATGAGACGTTCGCATGCTTTGAGGTTAAATTGGAACAGACGCTGATTTCAGAGTTAGGTAAAGAAAAGTTTGAGGAGCTACTGGGCAAGTGTCTCGATGAAATGGGTATGAATGAGAAACAAGACGGCATGAAAAACCCTATGGTCATGGCGGAGATCATCAAGAGAGCGAACGCGGACGGCTGTCATTGTACGACACTGGAAGCCATCGTGCACCGGGCGCTCGCGCTGGTCTCGAATTCCGCCCCTGCTGCCTGATTGGAGCTGAGTGAGAAATCCACGATTTGCTAATCCGAAGACTGAAGCAAGCCTTAGTGGGCGAGGCCGACCCCATTATTCGGACAGCGATAAGGCCGAAATAAAGGAGTCTTCCGGGACCCGCACGCGTCGCTATCAGAAACGTCTGCACTGTGAGTGAGCAGGCCCGCCGCGCCCTCCCTCACCCCTGCGCGTCTTCCGGCGCGGGGCGGGCCTATCGGCAGGCGGCCTCCGGCAGCTTGCCGGGCAGCGGGCCGTTGCGGATGCCCAGTTCCTTCGCGCTCTCCAGCCACAGCTCGATGGCCTCGGCGATGTTGTGCAGGGCCTCCGCTTTGGTGGAGCCGTAGGAATGACACCCCTTCAGGGAAGGAGTGTACACGTGGTAGCCGCCGCCCTTTTCCGGCTCGAACACGACCTCGAAGCTTTGCACCGTCGCCTTTTTCCGCATGGCCTCCACCTCGCCTTCATTATAGCAAGCCCGGCAGGCAGGCGCGGGTAACGGGGAGGGATGGCGGGGCGGACGCCCCCGCTTACCCCTGCGCGTCTTCGGGCGCGGGGCCGCGACCACGCGCGGGATAGGCGCGGTCCAGGCGCCGCACCTCGACGCCGTCCGCGCCGGCGTAGCGGCGGCAGAAGTCCTCGAATGCGGCCAGGCGATGCGGGTTGAACGTGATGGGCCTGCCCTCGTCGTCCAGGTACGGGTTCGGGAAGTCGGCGCGCATCAGGTCATGGCCGGAGGCGTCCTGGAAGCGAAGCGAGTAGCTGACCGGCGCGCGGGCGTCCTCCTCCTCCATCAGCACCACACGCGCGACGGCGTTCAGGTCTAGGCGAAAGCCGTCCTTCCGCGGAAGGACGAAGGTGACGCCGTCCACTGACGCCAGTTCCCGCAGCATCTCCGCGCAGTCGTCCGCCGAGGCTCCCACCGCCACGCCTCCCGCTACAGAGGCTTCCGCCCGCTATAGCCCGTGTCCGTGCCGTGCCAGAAGCCGACCGCGTCCTCGCCGAGCACCCAGCACAGGTACACCTCACGGCCATCCCGGAGCGAGGGGAAGTCCACCAGTCCTCTGTCTACGTCCCGCACCAGGATGCCCTTCCGCTGGATATCGTCCAGGCGCTTCTGGATAGCGTCGTTGAGCCGGGTCAGGTCCTTCTCGGAATCGGCAAGCTGCCTGTCCGCCGTGCCGCCGCCGTTGGAGCGCGCCTTCACGGACAGCTCGCGCGCGGCGGACATGGCCGCCACGATCTGGTCGCGCAGCTTATGGGCCTCAGCCAGGGCCTCCCGCAGCCACGGGAGCAGGGCGTTGGCCTGTTCTATCGTGAAATGCTGTTGGGCCATAGTCTCACCAGTTGGATTCAACGCTTTCGGATTGTAGCATAGTAGTCGTCTGGGCGGAGTCCACCTCAAGCTACAACAGGCAAGAAGGGAAGAGAATTGTTCAACCAGCAGCTCGTGAGCCTGCTGGAGTCGCCAGATATCCCACGGATGCTCAAAGTGAAGTGGAATGAACAAATCGGGCAAATTATAGAAAACACCGCTTAGCAATACCCACAGTGCGCTATCGCCGTTCCACCTTCGGCGCGACCTCCTCCATGAACAGGCGCAGCGGCTCCAGCGTGTCCGCGTCCGGGAAGCCGAAGATCAGGTAGTCCGCGCCCGCCTCCAGCAGCTTGCCGCACCGCTCCACGCACTGCGCCGGCGTCCCCGCAATGACGCTCCAGCCGTCGCCGACGCCCTGGGGCGCGTACCGCTCCAGCTTGCGCTTCAACTCCGCCTCGTTGCGGGCGACGAGCATCCTTCCCAGCCGCGTCTTCACGATGGTCGCGGGGTCGCGGCGCTCCGTCTCGCAGTGGCGCTCCAGCACGTCGAGCTTCTGGCGCACCGTCGCGGGGTCGCCGAAGATGTTGCACATCTGCGCGTACTTCGCCACCAGTCGTAGCGTGACCTTCTCCCCCGCGCCACCGATGACGATGGGTGGGTGCGGCTTCTGCAAGGGGCGCGGCTCGCACCGGGCGTCCTGAATCGCGTAGTGCGCGCCCCGGAAGGACGGGTGCTCCTCCGTCCACATCCGCAGGACGATCTGCGTCGCCTCCTCCAGCATCTTCATCCGCTCGCCGACGGGCGGGAACGGCCACCCGTAGGCGTTGAACTCGCGCTCGACCCATCCGGCGCCGAGGCCCATGATGAACCGCCCGCCGCTGATGACGTCCAGCGATGCGCCTGTCTTGGCCAGGAGCGCCGGGTTTCGATATGGGACGCTGGCGACCATCACGCCCAGGCGCACGCGGGACGTGCGGGCCGCCAGAGCGCCCAGCGTGACCCACGCCTCCAGGATGGGAGCGGCGTCGCCGCCCGTGTGGCCGGTCTGCATCATATGGTCCATGAGCCAGAGGGAGTCGAAGCCCGCGCGCTCGGCCTCGACGGCGATGCGCTCAATCGCGGGGTACATGCCGCGCGGGTCGCCGCCGGAGAACGTTGACTGCTGGAGGCCGAACTTGATGGGCATAGAGGTGACACCTCCGGCGCAACGCGCCACGTTTTTCCGCTGGCAGCGTAGAGCATGGCGCCGCGCCTGTCAAAGAGGCGGGTCGCATCCGCGTTTCGCGCTTGCGGGCGCTTTTTGCTATACTGGGCAAGCTGACACCCGCGAAAACCTCGCCCAGGAGAGACGCATGTACCGACTCCAGGTCAGATGCCCCGGCAAGTACGCATTCGACGTCGTGGAGGTCCTGTCCGACGTCATGGACACGGAGATGGCGCTCCCTACCATTGACATGTCCGGCACGTCGGAACGCCCGACGGATATCGCCATCAAGGCGCAGAGCCTGGGCCTGGTGGACTCGCTGCACAAGTGGCTGACCCAGCAGGCCCCCGCGGATGCCTACGTGGAGGTGCTGGCGGGCAGCGAGGCGATCAGCCTGAAGCAGAAGAGCCTGGCCGACGCCAAGGCCGCCATCGAGAGGGCCTCCGCCGGGGCGGCGTGAGGGTTGCGTCATGTCGCCTGACAGCGTATCGCAGGGCAAGCCGCGCCTGACCCCTTCGGAGAGGTACAGCCCGCCTGAGATAGAGCGGAAGTGGCTGGCCCGCTGGACCGCGGACAACCTCTACGCGGCGCGCGATGACGACCCCCGGCCCAAGTGGTACGCCCTCACCATGTTCCCGTACACCTCCGGCGACCTGCACATCGGCCATTGGTACGCCTTGGCTCCCTCCGACGTCCACGCCCGCTTCAAGCGCATGCAGGGCTTCAATGTCGTGCACCCCATCGGCTTCGACTCCTTCGGCCTGCCCGCGGAGAACGCGGCCATCAAGCGAAACATCCATCCGTTCAAGTGGACGATGGACAACGTCGTCAACATGCGTCGCCAGCTCCGCACGCTGGGCGCCGTGTACGACTGGTCGCGCGAGGTCATCACCTGCCTCCCTGAGTACTATCGCTGGAACCAGTGGCTGTTCCTCCAGTTCCTCAAGAACGGCCTGGCCTACCGGGCGAAGGCTCCGGCCAACTGGTGCGATAGCTGCAAAACCGTGCTGGCCAACGAGCAGGCTGTCAACGGCGCGTGCGAGCGCTGCGACGGCCCCGTCGTCCAGCGCGACCTGGAGCAGTGGTTCTTCCGCATCACCAAATACGCCGAGCAATTGCTGGACTTCAGCGGGCTTGCTGATTGGCCGGAGCAGGTCGTCGTGGCGCAGCGCAACTGGATCGGGCGCAGCGTGGGCGTGGAGATCGGCTTCGGGCTGGACGCGCCGGGCGTCGCGGACAAGGAGCTGCGGGTGTTCACCACGCGCCCGGACACCATCATGGGCGTGACGTTCATGGTGCTGGCGCCGGAGCACCGGCTGGTGGCCGGGCTGACCACCGCCGACCGCCGCGCCGAGGTGCAGGCGTACGTGGAGCGCACACGCCGCGCGACGGAGATCGAGCGCCTGTCCGCGGAGCGGGAGAAGACGGGCGTCTTCACCGGCGCGTACTGCGTCAACAAGCTGAACGGCGACCGCGTGCCCATCTTCATCGCGGACTACGCGCTGGCGTGGTACGGCACGGGCGCGGTCATGGGCGTGCCCGCGCACGACGAGCGCGACTTCGCCTTCGCGAAGAAGTACAGCCTGCCCGTCAAGGTGGTCATCGCCCCGTCCGGCTGGCGCGGCGGCGAGGAGCTGACGCAGGCGTACATCGAACCGGGGACGATGGTCAACTCCGGCCAGTTTGACGGTGTGTCCAGCGCGAAGGGGTGGCAGGCCATCGCCGACCACATCGAGCAGAACGGCCTGGGACGCCGCGTGGTCACGTACCGCCTGCGGGACTGGCTCATCTCCCGCCAGCGGTACTGGGGCACGCCCATACCCATCGTGTACTGCAAGGCGTGCGGCATCGTGCCCGTGCCGGAGGACAAGCTGCCCGTGCTGCTGCCGGAGGACGCCGCGTTCAAGCCGACGGGCGAGTCGCCGCTGGGCTATCACCAGACGTTCGTCAACACGGCGTGCCCGACGTGCGGCAAGCCCGCGCGCCGCGAGAGCGACACGATGGACACGTTCGTGGACTCGGCATGGTACCACATGCGCTACACTAGCCCCCACTACGACAAGGGCATGGTGGACCCCGTCGCCAGCAAGAAGTGGCTGCCCGTTGACCAGTACACCGGCGGCGCGGAGCACGGCACCAAACACCTGCTGTACGCCCGTTTCATCGCCAAGGCGCTGCACGACCTGGGCGTCGCGCACTTCAATGAGCCTTACCTGCGCCTCTTCTGCCAGGGCATCATCCTGGGCGAAGACCACGAGAAGATGAGCAAGAGCCGGGGCAACGTGGTCAACCCTGACGAATTCGTCTCCACGCTCGGCGCGGACGCCGTCCGCTGCTACCTGATGTTCCTCGGCCCGTGGGAGCAGGGCGGCCCGTGGAGCACGCAGGGCATCATGGGCATCTCCCGCTGGCTGGGCCGCGTGTGGGACATCGCCACGCGCAACTCGAACGAATTCGCCACGAATGGCGCTTCGGCTGACTCGGTGGCGGAGCGCGAACTTGTCCACTGGATGCACAAGACCATCAAGCGCGTGAGCCTGGACATCGAGAGGTTCCGCTTCAACACGATGATCGCGGCGCTGATGGAGTACTGCAACTACCTGAACAAAGTCTGGGAGGCAAAGGCTGTCTCCGCCGCGTCGTGGCGGAAGGCGGTGGAGACGCTGCTGCTGCTGCTGGCGCCGTCCGCGCCGCACATGGCGGAGGAGCTGTGGGAGCGGAATGGCCGCGCGTACTCCATCCACAACCAGCGCTGGCCCGCGTGGGACGAGGCGCTGACCGCGGAGGACGTCATCACGCTGGTGGTGCAGGTGAACGGCAAGGTGCGCGACAAGCTCTCCGCGCCCGCGGGCATCACGCGGGAAGAGGCGCAGAAGCTGGCGCTTGCGAGCGACAAGGTGAAGCAGCACATCGAGGGCAAGAGCATCGCGAACGTGGTGTACGTGCCCGGCAAGCTGGTCAACGTCGTGGCGAAGTAGAGCGCGACGGCCTCGTGTCGCGCGACCACTCACGCCCCAACGGGCTCGCCGCGAGCATCGGTTTAATCATGTCTTGTGAAGCGGGATAAGCTCCGTGGCTGAACATCGGAAAGAACAACGCCGGCGTCAAGGGTATGCCGTCAGCCGCCCTCTCATGCCTGCTAGTTACGGCGTTGCTCCACCGCACATCGGTGGGATGATCGCCTGGACGGCTTTGTGTGATCGCCTGACGAGTGAGCGCAACTACTGGGTAGCGACAACACGTCCTGATGGACGGCCACATGTGATGCCGGTGTGGGGCATCTGGCTGGACGGAATGTTCTACTTTTCAACGGACGCGGCTTCACGCAAAGGCCGCAACCTTGCCAACAATCCCCATGCCTCTGTCCATCTTGAGAGTGGTGATGACGTGGTGATCCTTGAAGGCAGAGTGGAGGAGGTTACAGATCCGGCGCTTCTCAATCGCTTCGCGGACATGTACGAGGCAAAATATCAGTTCCGGCCTGACGTGAACGCCGCTGCGTCGAAGGTGTACGGTCTGCGACCCAAGATTGCTTTTGCATGGAAGGAGAAAGACTTCCCCCGAACTGCAACACGTTGGTCTCTTAAAGGCACCTGATCCTATTCGGTCCGCTCATCCTGAGCCTGTCGAAGGATGAGCGTTTTGCGGGAGATATCGCTTGCCTCGTGGCAAACAGCGCGCACCATCTCGCGTCACCACTGTCCTCGACCTCGTCGGCAACATGCCGCTGGTGGAGTTGCCGTGCCTCAGCCCCAAGCCCGGCGTGCGCATCTTCGCCAAGCTGGAGGGGCAGAACCCGTCCGGCAGCGTCAAGGACCGCGTCGCGCTGGCGCTCGTCGAGGCGGCGGAGCGTCGCGGCGACCTGAAGCCCGGCGCCACCATCGTCGAGGCGAGCAGCGGCAACACCGCCATCGCGCTGGCGATGGTCGGCAAGCAGAAGGGCTACGGCGTCCACGTCGTCATCCCGGAGGGCGTCGCGCCCAGCATCAAGGACATCCTTGAGCTGTACGGCGTGAGCATCACCTGGTGCGAGCCGCGCGGCGGCATGAAGGGCGCGGTTGACCTGGCGCAGCGGATGGCGGAGGAGCGCGGCTACTACCCCCTGCGTCAGTTCTTCGACGCGGCCAACACGGAGGCGCACTACCAGACGACGGGCCGCGAAATCCTCGACGCGCTGGAGCGAGTGGACGTGTTCGTCGCGGGCATCGGCACGGGCGGCACGGTCATGGGCGTGGGCCGGCGATTGCGGGAGCGCGACCCCAACGTGCGGGTCATCGGCGTGGCGCCGCGCATGGGCGAGCGCCTGCAGGGGCTGCGGAGCCTGTCGGAAGGCTTCATGAGCACACTGCTGGACCTGAAGACGTTGGACGGGCGCTATCTGATGGACAGCGCGACGGCCACGCAGGCGGCCCGGCGCGTCGTGGAGACGGAGGGCATCCTGGCGGGCGTGTCGTCCGGCGCGTGCCTGGCGGCGGCGCTGCGCGTGGCTGAGAAGATGAAGCGTGGGAACATCGTCGTCATGTTCTCGGACGGCGGCTGGAAGTACCTGCCTGCCCGGCCGTGGGACGCGGCGCAGAAGGGCGAAGAGGCGCTGGACGAGACCCATTGGTGGTAGAGGGAATACCATCTCCCTGTGTCCCCCTTCCTGAGCGGAAGGGAGAGAGAAAAAGTGAACCTGGGGGTGCGCCCCTCTGCACACCCCGACGGGCGGGCGCGAGCAGGTCAGCGGACGAACGGCGCGACGGGCGCGCCAAGCGACGGACACGCGGATGCAACACGAAGGCTAGCGGCCAGTCTTGGGCGCGCGACGGCGGGGTCTTGCAACAGGCTCCTTCCGCGACTGGCCATGCCATCTGAGTTCAAACATGTCAGGAGTCAATTTTATAGTCGGTGGATATAAGTCTTCCGGCAAATCTGGCAGGTCCTTCCATTTGAGCAGGTAGTTGTTCAAGTCCTCCAACTGTGTGCTGGAGTAGCCCATCCAAGTGTAACGCGCGGCGGCGTTCAACAAATCCACCACGCGTACTAGTTGTGCCTCTGTTAGCCGATGTTCGCCCCGTTCGCAGGCAACCCTAATGTTCTGTAACCACTCCACAACAGGGTGAACTGCATTCAGTAAGACCTGCGCATATATTTCATCAGTCGTATTGTGGATTTTGACTCCTACTATTTCGGAATCGGGCAAAGCCGCTACTTGGACCGGCTTACTAACCAGCTCGTCAAGAGAAACAAGTGGGTCGCCGTTTAGCGTCCAGTCAATCGCCAAGTGACCACTGATTAGCCAACGAGCGTTAGCGGCCCGACGGTTCTGGAAGATCGCCGCACAGTACATCTCCGACAAGACTCCGATGTCTTCGTTAAAATGAGAGAGGGCTTGGTGTTGTCCCACGCGGGGACTATTGTTCGCTTAGTGTTGCGTTCAATCGTTCTCACATCTAGTGAAGCCGTAGCAGAGGTGATGATTGGTGCATCCTGTATGTCTCTTAGGGAAACATGACGAGACTTGCCTTTGATGAAAACACGAACAGCTTTGGGAACACCGGCCCAAAAGTTTGCGAAAGGAAAGGACTTTGCCAGCCGCTGCTTGTATCGCCACCCGTCGGGCGATGTGGCGTGACGGGACGACGCCAGATGTTCGGTCAATATCTCTGTCCAACGCGATACAATTTCAGGATCTATACGCACAATCGCCCCGTGAAAGTGAAGTTGACCCCTTGACAAGGTGATTTCCTTGCCGCGGGCGCGGTAATCTATCCTTTGCGAAAAACCGCCACGTAAATAGGCTCCTTCATTCAAGGTGACCCCATGTACGCAGGTCAGGTTTTCTGGGAATGGGGGTGCTGCGGCTCTGGGATGTTGCTGCGGATACGTGTGATCGGCCCAGTCCCGTCTATCCCAGCGTTCCCCTTGCCCATCTGTGTATGCAAGGACGTAAAGCTCACCCTCGATTCCAGGGCGATTGACAGGAAAAGCGCGCACAACAAACTTTGCTTCGGGCTTTGTAACGTCTGGCATTTCGTAGGTGAACTGTTCCGGACGCTCCGCTGTTATCACCGTTTCTACGCCCAGATCGTTCACGCGTATGGGAAACTCAACCCTCTTGCACAGGCTACGGACAAGATTGGTCAAGCGCGATGACTCTAGTGGCTCGCGCAGGACTACCTCAATGGACGTTCCGTTGGAGCGGCGCTGGCCGACCTCCGTGAGCAAATAGTTGCGAGGACCCGTGAGAGTCAGCCGGACTGGCCCACCCCTCTGAGGAGATGTCGGTTTGAACGTATCAACTGTCACTTGATCGCTGACTGCGAAAACTGAGAGAAAGCCAACCCCAAAGCGGCTTGTAGGTGCGAAGCGAAACGCACGTCTGAATTCGTCCGTAGTGTAGAAGGAGCGTCCTATTTGCAGAAAATACCTTTCTATTATCTCCCTGTCCATCCCAATCCCGCAGTCCGCGATAGTGAATACCTGCCGCATTTCCTTTTCCCCGGACAATTCGTTTGTCATTTCCTTGCTGGTTAGAACAATACGGAGGGGGTAATTGAAGCGGCGGGCTTCATCCACCTGGGTTGGGTACTCAGGTGGAACCACGCCAGCCTGGGCCAGATCATAGTAAAGCTGGCAGCGGGTGGCATCCAGCGCGTTCTGGATCAATTCGCGTATAAAAGCCAGACGATCCTCATATACATCGTAGATGAGTCGGTCCAGAATAATGTTGCTATCAATCTGGAAGGTCCATTTTGAAGGAATGTATGTCGCTGCGGGAGCGCGACGAATCTTGATCGTTCCATTGGTGTCATCAAGTGTTACGACGGGAGCTCGTCACCCACCGTGGCGTGTCGCTCTTGCCATAAGAACATTGGCGTTGTTGGCTTCTTCCACAAGCCATTGGCACCAATCTTGAAGCGTTCTATGCTCCTCCTGCTGGTGGCACTCGGCGGTGATGTCAATACGATCGTGGGACGTGAGACGGTGGGTTATGCGCTGATATTGCGACCAGTGGGCCAAACTTTCGGCTGGCAAAGGACACGCGGCGTTGAGCAGCAGCGGACATGCGCGGTCATAGGACATGTCCAACAGGTCACCGATCCTCAAAAGAATTGCCATCAGCCTTACATTGGCGGTTTCTCCTCTTACATCCCTGCGTTCTGGGTATCGTTCGTTATCTTCAAGCTGTTCCCTGCGCAGTCCGTGAGAAACACAAACATCAGAGACCGTGCGCAACAAGACGGGGTCGTCAAAAGCAAAACGGCCTAAGCTAGATTGCAAACCAAAGATAACTTCAGCGGCGCGTTCGTGATGCTTGCGTCGTATATACTCAGCAATCAGAAATCGCACCTGCACGTCAGCAAGAAAGCCTGCGCTTGCGTTTTCTTTGTCAGCTCGAAGCAATTGTATGTTGGTCCATCTCTTGGCCGCTGAACCGTCTCCGGTGGTCCAGTTCTTCCACTCATCAGAAGCGAGAATAGACAGTTTTTCACTGTCAGAAACGACCATCCCCGCATCATGAAGATAAGCTGCGGCAATGAGAATGTAGGCTTCAATCGCAGACAGTTCTATCACAGGCGAATCTGGGCGTTCGTTCTTGAACAGAAGTTTGGAAAGCTGTGCGATGATTTCGCCGCTGTGTTCAACCGTATGACGTGTATAGTGAGGGAACGTTTGGGGTATGTAATTTAGCCAACCCTTGATTGCGTCGCGCAATTCAATTGCTTTGCCATAGTACTCAGCATCTTTAACTTTCAAATACAGAGGCAGAGCTGTTTTCAAGGCATCAATAGGCATAGCCTCACCCCCATTAACAACGTGACAGTACTTTCCTTATTCAGTATACTCCTCGGAAATGCGCGTCTTTGCGTAGGGAGCAAAGCTCATGGTTTGCGAAAGGGACGGGAATAAGGAGAAAAGAGACAAATAGCGGAGCTTTACCTGCTCCGCAACTGCGGGAACAGCACCACCTCGCGGATGGACTCCTGGCCCAGCAGCAGCATGACGAGCCGGTCTGTCGAGTCGCTCTATTCTCTATCGGGGCCGGACTCTTTTGTCAGCAAGTCCTTCAGCATAGGGCTAAGAGGTGGCAAGTCTCGTGCGATCGTCTCCCAGAGAATAGGCAGGCTCACACCGAAGTATTCGTGGGTCAGAATGTTGCGTATCGCCCGCATTTCAGCCCACGGGACATGCGGATAACGTTCCTGGGCCTCCGGCGGAATATGGCGGGCAGCCTCGCCGATGACCGTGAGATTGCGGACGACGGCATCCACGGCCATCGGGTTGGACTTGAACGCATCAAACGTCATGCCCCGAGTATAGCTCTCAATCCGCTCCAGGGCCTCCAGAATATCCTCGACGCGCTGCTTCCAGTCCCTATGCGGCACGAATCGCTTCCCTCAGGATGTGGCTCCGCATGCGCT